>CAUUJQ010000010.1:0-11908 GCA_963545445.1 uncultured Veillonella sp.
GATAGATTATTGTTGGGTTCTCTTTTTCTGAATTACGTAAAGAGCGAGAATTCTAATATAAAAATATTAGAAAAGACATCTTCAGGGCAACAAAAATATATTATTATAAATTAACACGTCAAATTAAGGCAGGGAAAAAAGAAGAGTTATGATGAACTCTCGTTCATGGAACATTCATTATAATTTCATAAAGGGCTCATATTTTTTTCATCATTCTTTCATAGATGCGGTGTAAGATATAAGCAAGTTAGAAATAACGAATTATCTTTAATTAATATAAGACACGATGCAGATGGCACGTGAAGGAGGAAATTATGAAAAAAATGTTTCGTTTTGGAGCTGCAGTGATGGCTCTAGGTGCAGGCCTTATGATGGCAAGTGGTGTTGCGAATGCAGCAAAGGTACAAAGCATTCCAGCAGATCAAATGGCAAAAATTAATTCTTGGAATGGTGTAGGCAGTGTTGTTCCTAGCGTATTACCATTGAGCGATGTAGATTATAAAGGTGTAGTTACTAAATTTAAATCTTTATATCCAGATGCACAAATTGTAGGCATTTCTTATGATGGAAAACACAATCCAACTTATGAAGTAGAGGGCATTGTAGATGGTCTTAAAATTGAAATGCACATCCGTGAAAATGGAGATATCATTAACACAGAAGTGAAACCGATGAAACATGGTGGCAAACATGATAAACAACAAGGTTCTATGATGTATGGTCAAGCGATGAAAGGTAGCCATAGCATGTCTAAATCCTTTGATGTGAATGATATCATCATGCCAGAAGTAGCTGAAACAAAAGCCCAAGAAAAATTAGGTGGCATGTTCGAAGCTATGGATTGGTCTGTAGAAAAAGATCATGGTCGCTTAGTCTATGAATTGGACATGATCGATGGCAGTGGTAAGGAAGCTGAAGTCAAAGTAGATGCAATGACTGGCGAAATTATCAATGTGAAAATGAAAACTAGCAAGTACTAATTCAAACCTTTGAAATACTCTCCTTATAAAATCCTTACTATAAAACATAACTAACATAAATAACACAAATAATACAAATATACCCCCTATGAGACGTCACTGGTTCCGTTATGAAGCCAGTGGCGTTTTTGTGTTTAGATTAAGGGAAGAGCACGACATATTCCTCCGCAAACTGATACAGTGGTTAGGTTTGCTCCGGAACATGTCGTGCTCTTCTGGTGTATCCTAATTTAGGCAAAAAAAGGAACGCCACTGGCGTTCTACACGTAATGGCGTTTCTCTGGGTTAGAACGACCGTTTTCCTAGGCTAGGGTGTTTGCACGGTTTTAATGTGTATCGGTCGATGATACGGCAGGCTTCGTCTAGGGTCAGGTCTTCTTTGGTGGTACCTTGTTCGAAGATGCACCGTGGGTCGCTGGAGCCGACTTCACCGGCTGGCAGGTATAAGTATTCTGAATTGTAAGGGTCACCAAAGATGTACCCTGCTTGTAAGTGTTCTTTGTGGATACGGCTCATGGTATCTCCTTCATTATAAAATTAGCGGCGTCTGCTGAGACTAGGTGTAATTGTGTGTGCCCCCAATGGGAAGGGACTTTTTGAAAGGATGTTTTGTCGTGTAAATGACCAAATACGCAGTGATCTACGCGGTATTCTTCCAATAGGTCCGTGAAGCCGTTGGCATGGTTTTCCAATGTAGGCGGATAGTGTAGTAAGAGTATGCGTGTTACCTGAGACGGGTCATCGCCGCTTTCAGTAATGGCAGTTTCCATAGCGTCTAGGGCGGCCTTGGTGCGCATTACTTCTCGTTCGTAGATGTGGCGGTCATCTGCTTCTTTAAAGAAAGGGTCTTGGGGATAGATATACCCTTTGGTGCCACCGAAGGCGATACCTTGGTGGTATAGGCCTCTACCCTGTAAGAATGTGATTCGCCCCTCCATGAGGGTATTCATTTTTTGTAGGCTCGTCCACCAATAATCGTGATTGCCGCGAATCATATATTTTTGGCCCGGCAAAGCGGAGATAGCTTCTAAGTCTACTTGGGCATCGCTGAGACGCATAGCCCACGACATATCGCCTACGAGAAAGACTAAATCGTCAGGATCTATATGTTCCCGCCAATGGACTTGGATGCGCTCCCAATGGTGATCCCAGTGGGGACCAAAGATGGTCATCGGCTTTGTAGGTGGTTGCCCAGATAGGTGTAAATCGCCAATGGCAAAAACTTTCATTAAACCTCCAAAGGATTGTGTAAATACGGTTGTATGTGGCGGATGACTTCCAAGGCTCGTTCCTCGTGGCACACTTGCGGAATCACATAGCCAATGACTAGGGGCGATGTGACGTAGCGGGGCACGATTTTGATATAGTGAAAGCCGTCGCCAATATCATAGAAAAATAAATTATAGGATTTCGCATATTTTGAAAAGCCTTCTAATAGATAGAGCAAGGTGCGTTGCAAATAGTTGGCTAGAATCGATGTCTCTAGGTGTGGGTCGAATCTCATATTAAATTCGAAAAACCCGTTGATAGGACGATTGGATAAGGTCATGCGAAGACCAGGCTCTTCATGGATGAGCCATCCTTCAAAATGCTCTACATAGATGTCTTGGCGATAATCATAGTCATCTAGGCCGATGATTTGGCTATGCGGGTGATAAATGGATCCACCAGACATGGGGCCATAGTTTTTAAAAAATAAGACAGACTTGAACCGAGGGTCGGCTTTCACCTGTTCCCATTTCTCACGACCAAATTCTAAGATATGAATGGCCTCAGACAAGGGCAGTTTGGAATATTCTGTATGTACATGGGGCGGTGTTTCGATAATGACCGTGGGCCACGTATGTTGTAGGACCGGGTATTTATTCATAAGCCAAATGATGGACCCCGATGTATCTAATATGTCGGTTAATTGCGAGGGCTCGCAAAATGGGCAATGCCCGTCGCGATTGTGCATGCTGTCGGGTTTCGTTTGACCCAAGGCAATATCAAAAATTAATGGTTCTTTCATAGTTCACCTCACTAGTACTATAGTATCATAGGGGGCGATGTTTATGAAAGTGTGAAACATGATATAATAAAAAAAGAATAGGAGGAACTATGAGACCTACAACATTATGTTTCCCAAAACGGGATGATTTATTTCTATTAGGACGTAAAAAACGTGGCTTTGGAGCCGGTTATTATAATGGATTTGGCGGTAAAATCGAGGACGGTGAAAGTTTCCGTGCTTGTGCTGTGCGCGAGGTCTTTGCGGAAGTGTCCTTGCTCGTGAAAGAAGAAGCCCTACAGGTCGTGGGACTATTAGACTTTCAGTTTCCTTACTCACCAGAGCTGAGCCATATTAGTTATGTATATATAGTGGAACAATTTCAGGGCATTCCTTTGGAATCGGAAGAAATGGAGCCTCATTGGTTCACATTAGAGAACACGCCATTTGACCATATGTGGGCTGGTGATGAAGAGTGGATTCCACAGATTTGGAACGGTGAGAAATTGAAAGGTGTCATTACTTTCAAAGAAGATAATCGTACCATTGAGTCCATGCAGTTTAGGACCGTGGAAGAGGTTCTAGAAAGCGACGATGCGGACCGTGTGACGGCGTGGATATATGAGGGCATGAAGTGAAACAAGTAGAACAAGCGAAACAAACGGCACCCAAAAGCCAAGTGGCATGGACGGAGCATTTACTAGATTGGTACGATGTGCATAAACGAGAGTTACCTTGGCGTGAAAGTAAAGATCCCTATCGGATTTGGGTGTCAGAGGTCATGTCTCAGCAAACACGGATCGAGGCCATGCGCCCGTATTATGAAAACTGGGTATTGCAATTCCCTACCTTAGAAAGCTTAGCATCTGCCGAAGAGGATACAGTCGTCCGTGCGTGGCAAGGCCTAGGCTATTATTCTAGAGCTCGCAATTTGCACCAAGGTGTGAAAGAAGTGGTGGAAACTTATGGGGGCCAAGTGCCACGGACACGAAAGGAAATGGAATCATTAAAAGGCGTAGGCTCCTATACAGCAGGGGCGGTCCTCTCCATTGCCTATAATCTTCGTGAACCTGCCGTAGATGGGAATGTACTTCGTGTGTATGCTCGTCTATACAATATCCATGAAGATATTTTAGGCACTGTAGGCAAAAAGACGATTACTGCGTTGGTAGAAGATACCATGCCCTACGATCGACCAGGCGACTTCAATGAAGCTCTTATGGACTTTGGAGCGTCTATCTGTATTCCCAAAGCACCTCGTTGTGAGTCTTGCCCCTTGGTACAGGATTGTAAGGCAAAAGCATCAGGAACAGAGCAACAATTGCCTATACGGATTAAGAAAACAAAGGTACAAGCCGTACAACTTTACGTAGGAATTATCCAAACCCTAGAGGGCTACTACGTGCTCCATCGGAGACCGAAGGAAGGCTTACTCCAAGGCATGTGGGAATTTCCAAGTATAGAAGGTGGTACAGCAACCAGTCGTAAAATAGAATTCATCGAGGTATTGCAAGCCCTTGGTGTAACAGTAACCATGGAACGTCCTATGGTGAAAGAAGTAACTCATGTCTTTAGCCATCGCAAGTGGACCATGAAGGGCTATCGAGGGATTGCTACAGAGGTGACAATCGATAGGGCTAATGCGATTGTGCTAGAAGGTGACGAATCAGTACAACAAGCAGTAGTAGAAGGTCAGATTATCCCTATTGCTAAGGATTGGATTCTCTGCCAAAAAGAAGCCTTTCACGTGTTGCCTTGGGCGGGGCCCCATGGCAAATTTATTGATCTTTGTTAATCTATACCGAGGAGTGATATAGATGAGAATATATATATTTATAGGCATCCTAGTACTGGGGCTGACTATGTTGGGAGCTATGACAGGATACTGTATAGCCGTATTTAGAAGCGGTCCGAAACGAAAGGGCCTAATGTATGGAGGCTTAACAGGGCTAGTCCTCGGGCTAGCTACGATTCTCTTGCAACGGTTCATGTATGGTGTCCATGAGGGCATCGTGGTGGATCTAGTGCGCCCGATCCTCATCGAGTTGAATGGATTGGTGGTAGCACTATTCGGCATCTGTGTAGTACTGGCTATCTTCGGTGTATTCTACGGACTTATGCGATTAGGGGCTCGATCTGACAGTGGGGATAGCCCTATGGACGAATCACGGCGGAATTTCTTTAAGCGCACCGCAGTGGTAGTACCTGCTGTGGTGGGTGTTACAGGATCTGTGGCAGCCTTTCAGGGGAATAATGAACTGCAATTACGCAAGATACAATTGGCCTTGAAAGATAGACCAGAGGTATTGAAAGGCTACAAAATCGGGCAACTCAGCGATGCTCATCTAGGGCCTTTCATAGGTATGGACAAGTTGAAAGAAATGGTAAACGCCGTTGCCGGTGAACACCCAAATCGATTGGTTATCACTGGTGATTTAATCGATGATTTGGGATACCTAGATGAAGTGGCAGACTATTTAGATAGCCGTGTCCAAGATTTCCCTGATGGTATTGATTATATTTTAGGGAATCACGAATACCGTGTCGATGTAGAACGTGTATGGAAGCGGTTGAGTCAAACGAAGATGCACATGTATCGCAACAGTCATCAACAGATATTAGGTGGCCCTCGTCCGGTGTACCTAGTGGGTATGGATTATCACTTTAAAGAGGATGTGCAAGAGGAAAACGTACGCTTGTTGGACAAAGCTATGAAAGGCATGCCCGATACTGCATATCCTATCTTGTTGGCGCACCATCCAAACTATATTCCAGAAGCATTCCGTAGACATATCCCATTAACCTTATCTGGACATACCCATGGAGGACAAATCAACCTGTGGGGGATGAACCTAGTGCCTGTGTACAAGCCATATTGGAAAGGACTGTACGAAGAACAGGGGCTCTTTGCCTACGTGAGCCGTGGATCGGGACATTGGTTTCCAGTGCGCTTAAACTGTCCTAGAGAAGTGACGGTGTTTACAGTTTTATAAGGGGCTGTAGATCATATTCATATGATAAAATTTGGCAGTCAAATATTTTACAATTCGTAAAAATTTGATATACTGTAGATGTTACCTCCCCAATACTGGTGACAGGAAGGGGGTGTTTCAATGGATCTATTGATTAACTTTATTATTTCTATTGTGGCAGGTATGGTTAGTTCATATATCTGTAAATGGCTAGATAGAAAGTCTAGAGGTAATTAGCCTAGAGGTAGCTCTCTAAAAAAAGCAGAACCCCCACAGCGGCAACTGTGGGGGTTCTCTGTTTCAATGGATTTGATTAACTTTTGTATCTGTAGTATATCACAAAAAAAATATATTGTCATCTCAAAATGGACTTTTTGCGATATAAAGAGACTATGCCCACGCATATATAGTAGTAGCACCTATTATTAATATTCATTATCATAAAAAAGAATGATAATAAAGGGAATAGCTAATCCTTTCATCCTTTGAAAGACATAATTAAAAATTTATATTGAGAAATACTATCAGTTGTGATATAGTATAGATAAGTAAGACTCATGGAATTTTTAAGTTAGGGATAGTACGGGAAATCCCACATGTATTAGTAAAGGAGGAAAGACCATGAAAGAATTTAAATTATGGCGTTTGTTCATTGTGTTTGCCGTATGTATTATGGCCATTGCAGGTTGTGGAAAGCAAGCCGATACGGTGCAAGAAGGTAAACCATTACAAGTGGTAACCACAACTACAATGATTACAGACTTAGTACAAAAAATTGGCGGTGACCATGTGTCAGTGCAAGGTTTGATGGGTGCAGGGGTTGACCCACATTTATACCAAGCTAGTGCAGGTGACGTATCTACTTTGCAAAAAGGGGACGTTATTTTCTTGAACGGTATCCATTTGGAAGGTAAAATGGGTGAAGTATTCCAAGAATTAAAAAAATCTAACAAAACTGTAGTGGAAGTATCGAAAGATATGGATCCATCTACATTGTTAGCCTTTGAAGAAGAAGGTCCAGATGCGAAAGACCCTCATATTTGGTTCGATGTACAAAACTGGAAATTAGCTGCCAAAGTGGTAAAAGACACATTAGTAGCAAAAGATCCTAAACATGAAAAAGATTATGTAGCAAATTACGAAGCATACATGAAAGAATTAGATGCAGCGGATCAATATATTAAGGATAGAACGAAAGAAATTCCTGAACAATCCCGTGTACTTGTAACAGCTCATGATGCATTCCATTATTTTGCTCGCGCTTATGGATTTGAAGTGAAAGGCTTGCAAGGTGTCAGCACAGCAACAGAAGCGGGCACAAAAGACATGAACGACTTGGTACAATTTATTGTAGACCATAAAATCAAAGCGATCTTCGTAGAATCTTCTGTTCCTCATAAAACAATCGAAGCTGTACAAGAAGCATGTAAAGCTAAAGGTTGGGATGTAGCTATTGGCGGTGAATTGTATTCCGACTCCTTAGGCTCTCCTAACACAGAAGGCGGCACATACATTGGTATGGTCAAAGCCAACATCGATACAATTGTGGGCGCTCTTAAATGATGAGTGACAACAAGTGCATTCTGAAAGTAAAGGACCTTTCTGTAGCTTACGATGAAAATCTAGTGCTAGAAAATGTATCCTTTCAGATTGAACAAGGTACGATGACGGCCATAGTTGGCCCTAATGGGGCCGGTAAATCCACTTTGGTGAAAGCCATATTAGGGTTGGTGCCGGTCGCAAGAGGAACGATTACATTAACATTAGATACTAGGACTATCTCCGCCTATGGTGGGGCTAAGAAAGATAGTATTTACAACCATATTGCCTATGTACCACAAACATCGACAGTGGATTGGGACTACCCTATCACTGTCTTTGAAGTGGTGTTGATGGGCACCTACCGCAGATTAGGCTGGTTTAAACGACCGGGAAAAGCAGAACGAGACGAGGCGACAAAAGCTTTGCAAACGGTAGGTATGCTAGAGTATGCAGAACGGTCCATATCGCAATTGTCTGGAGGACAGCAACAACGCGTGTTTTTAGCTCGTGCGCTAGTGGAAAACCAAGATGTGTACCTATTAGACGAGCCTTTCAAAGGCATCGACAAGACTACGGAGTCTGTACTAGTGAAGATTATGAAAGACATGCAATCTGCTGGAAAAACATTACTCATCGTTCATCATAATTTACAGACATTGGAAGCTTATTTTGATCGAGTTCTCTGCATCAATCGCAGATTGGTGGGCATGGGACCCGTTCGAGATATAGTGGGCTCCCCAATCCTAGATGAGACATATTCATACTAGGAGGCGCCCATGGAATTATTACAACAATATACATTTCAAATCGTAGCACTAGGAACGGTGATGCTAGGTTTGGTGAGTGGCGTCATAGGAACCTTTGCGGTACTACGCCAAGAAAGCTTGCTAGGTGATGGGGTAGCCCATTCTACACTACTAGGGGTAGTGGCAGGATTCCTCTTAACAGGCGTGAAAGACACCACAGTGCTATTGCTCGGTGCAATTTGCACGGCCTGTTTAGCAGAATGGATTATGTACAAAACATCCCAAAAAGCAGTCCGCTTTGATGCGGCCTTGGCTACGATTTTAGCGGCTTTCTTTGGATTTGGTACAGTTTTGTTGACCCGTGTGCAATCGATGGAAAATGCGGGACAAGCAGGGCTCAATACCTTTATCTTTGGACAAGCTGTGACCATGATGCAAAGCGATATTTGGGTAATGGCAATCTGCGGTACCTGTATTGTGGGTGGGGTTATCATACTTTGGAAAGAATTGAGTCTTACCGTATTTGACCCCATTGAAGCACAGTTGATGGGTATTCCTGTATCAAAAGTGCGCTTTTTTTACCGTGCCGCATTGATCGTGACCATCGTTATTGGCATCCGCACCGTAGGTGTTATCTTGATTAGCTCCTTACTCATAGGACCTGCTATGATTGGTCGCCAGTGGACACATTCCTTGCGTACCTTAGTCATCATCGCTGCGATTAGCGGTAGTGTGGTGGCCTTTATGGGAACCTTCGTGAGCGCCCTATGGGGCAATTTGCCCACAGGACCGATGATCATCATCGTCATGACAGGCATGATTTTAGTAAGCATGGCATTGGCTACGGGTAAACGCCTTGTAAGGAGGTGTTTCGGATGAGTCATATATTAGAAATTTGGGGCATCGCCACCGTAACGGGTATCAGCTGTAGCCTCATCGGTACATTCTTGGTGTTGCGACGTTTATCTATGATGGTTGACGCCATTACGCATACTGTCTTTTTAGGCATAGTGTTGGCATTTTTAGTGACGAAAGATTTAAACTCCCCTTGGCTCATCATTGGTGCCACGGCTATGGGCGTAGGTACGGTGTATGCCGTAGAATGGATGCAACGACGTCGCTACATTCGACCAGATGCAGCGATTGGTGTGGTATTTCCTTTCTTATTTGCCCTCGCTATCGTGCTGGTCACATTGTTCGGAAAACATGTCCATTTAGATGTAGATACGGCGATTTTAGGAGATTTAGCCTTTGCTACCTTCCAACGATTCACCGTAGATGCTTATGATTTGGGGCCTATGCTATTATGGATTGCCCTCTTAGTATGCGCCATCAATGCGGTGTGCATTGTGCTATTTAAGAAAGAATTAATTCTCACCACCTTTGATCCCGTGTGCGCCAAGGTGTACCAAGCAATGCCTATGGTCGTATCCTACGGTCTCATGACATTGACATCGTTGACCACTGTAGCATCCTTTCAAACGGTGGGGGCTATCTTAGTAACGGGCTGTATGATTGGACCGCCAGCTACGGCATTTATGCTGGCTCGCTCTGTGAAAGCCATGGTCTTAATCAGCATAGTGGTATCTACCATTGCCACAACTATCGGAGTAGCCTTATCCTTCCTGTGGGATGTATCCATTGGTGGTATGATTGCCACTGTCATCGGATGTATCTATGGACTGGTGTGGCTCTATAAATTTGGCAGAAACAATGCATAAAAAAGGGGCTGTAACCTTATGGTTACAGCCTCTTTTGTGATATGTGTAGTGTTTTATTTGTTCATGTTTTCGATTGCTTCTGCTTCTGCTTTGTTGAATTTAGAAGCGATTACGATGCGAATCAAGCAAAGTGCAACGAAGATGTAGGCTGCAAAGCCTAACCATTCAGCTGTATCACCGTAGGATTTTGCTTCAGTGAACGCTAATTGAAGAGGAGCTTCGCTACCGCCTGTACTTACGGAGAAGGCGATAACACCAGCGATGATAACGCCGATGATACTTTCACCAACAATCAAGCCAGAAGCGAACAATACGCCGCGACGGTTAGATTGTTCTACGTCAGCATCTGCATAAGCACCAGCACGTTCTTTCGCGCGTTTTGTGATGTAACGATTTACGAAGTAACCGATGATAGCACCCATTACAAGAGGCATTTCCAATGTTGGAGGTAAGTAGATACCCATACCAATTGCAAGTGGTGGCAATGTTAAAGATTTTGTTGTAGATTTTAAAATCAAGTTTACAACGATAGCTGCGATACCAACTAGGATACCGTAGAAGATGTATGTCCAATCCATGTTAGCATTGAAGATACCTTCTGCGATTTGACGCATCAATGTAGCTTGTGGAGCAGATAATGCTTGTGCAGGATCCATTCCTTCACGAGGCATAGCACCTGTGAAACCGTAAGCATGGTATAACAAGTCAAGTACTGGAGCAATCGCTACGGCACCAGCTAGGGAACCGATTAATAGAGCTACCTGTTGTTTCCAAGGTGTAGCACCTACTAATTGACCAGTTTTCAAGTCTTGTAAGTTATCGTTGGAAATCGCTGCAATGGAGATAACCACGGATGTCATGAAGATGGCCAAAGCAGTGGAGAATTTAATACCTTCTGGAGTAGATAATAAGTTATTAGCAGAGCCGATAGCGAATACTACTAGAGAAGATACGATGATACCGATGATACCGATACCAGAGATTGGACTTGCAGAAGTACCAATCAAGCCAGCCATGTAACCGCAAGCGGCAGCTACGAAGAAGCCGATTAATAATGCTACTACGATACCAGCAATGACAAGTGTCCAAGCAAGGCCAGCAGACATTGGAAGTGCGGATACGAAAGAGTAGAAGCAAATGATAAGTCCAATGATAATTAAGGCAAATACGATACCGATAGTAGATGGTTTCATATCTGTATCCATACGGTGTGTATCGCGATATTCTTTGCTAGCCGTCATGGATTTGACGGATAATTTAATGCCTTCAATGATTGGTTTGATCAATGTCAACAATGTCCAAATTGCTGCCACACCGATAGTACCAGCGCCGATGAAGCGGACTTTTGTTTTCCAAACTGTGCTAGAGAATTTGATAGCTTCTAGATTGTCTGGATTTGGTAAATGGTTTGTTAAGTATGGTACGAAACCACCCCAAGCAATAATCATACCGATCAAGATAGCGATACCGCTGGCAATACCAATTAGGAAACCTGCGCCCAATAGAGCAGAGGAGAAACCGAATGGGATTTGTGTAGCACCGGCGCCTACAGGGAACCAGAAAGATTTAGATTCGCCCAATACGCGTAAACCTTGTGTAACAAAGCTAATCACGCCTGCTAAAACACCGCCGGATACGATTTCTTTCATACCCCCAGATTGTTTTACTGTTTCACCAGGAACGCTAGAACCAACTTTCAAAATTTCTGCAGCAGCACGACCTTCTGGATATGGTAAGTCGCTGTTCATAACCATAGCGCGGCGTAATGGAATTGTGAATAATACCCCAAGACAGCCACCGCAGGCGGATAATAACAATGTTTCTATTAAGTCAAAGTTTTGCCAATAGCCGATCATTAATAGACCAGGCAATACGAAGATGACTGCAGATAAGGTACCCGCAGCAGATGCTTGCGTTTGTACCATGTTGTTTTCAAGAACGTTAGAATCCTTGAAGA
>CAUUJQ010000011.1:0-11813 GCA_963545445.1 uncultured Veillonella sp.
ACGGCAAGCTTTCAATATCGCCTACAGTACCGCCGATTTCAGTGATAACTACATCGGCATTATCTTCTTTGCCTACGCGGAACACAGCGTTTTTAATTTCATTCGTAATATGAGGAATCACTTGCACTGTGGAGCCAAGGTATTCACCTTTACGTTCTTTATTGATTACAGACCAATACACTTTACCAGCTGTGATATTGGATGTTTTACCTAAATTAATGTCGATGAAACGTTCATAGTGACCTAAATCTAGATCGGTTTCTGCACCGTCATCAGTGACGAACACTTCACCATGTTGATACGGGCTCATGGTACCTGGGTCGATATTGATATATGGATCAAACTTTTGAATTGTCACCTTATATCCACGGTTTTTCAACAAACGTCCCAAGGATGCTGCAGTAATGCCTTTACCTAATGATGATACGACGCCACCTGTTACGAAAATATACTTTGTTGACATGATGCCTCCCTAATAATTATATGCTTCTGATTACATTTTTTCAGGAGCGGAAATACCTAAGATACCAAGACCATGTTGTAATACATGTGCTGTTGCCGTAATTAAGCCTAATCGAGCTTGTTGTAATTCTGGATCAACGCCCATGATACGACCTTGTTTATAGAAGGAATGGAATAGACTTGCTAGATCGTACAAGTACTTCGCTATACGATGTGGGGCTTTATTGTTAGCAGACAACTGCACCTCTTCTGGGTAGGCCGCTAACTTTTTAATCAATTCCACTTCTTGTTCACTTTGCAATGCTGTGAAAGTCGTATTTGCCCAATCACCGTAGGAAATACCAGCTTCTTTCACTTGGTTGAAAATGCTATGAATACGCGCATGGGCATATTGAATGTAGTACACAGGATTGTCGTTGGATTTTGAAGATGCCAGGTTGATATCGAAGTCCAATTGGCTATCCAAGGAACGCATCAAGAAGAAGTATCTTGCTGCATCTACTCCTACGTCTTCGATTAATTCGTCCAACGTAATGGTTTCCCCGGTCCGTTTAGACATTTTCACAAGTTCTCCATCACGGTATAAGAATACCATTTGCAATAATAGAACTTCCAATTTATCTGGGTTGAATCCAAGGGCTTCCATAGCTGCTTTTACACGAGCAATGTAACCATGATGGTCAGCGCCCCAAATGTTGATTAATTGTTTGTAACCACGTTCATATTTATCTTTGTGGTAGGCAATATCTGCTGCCAAGTAAGTCGGTTCTCCATTATCGCGGATAACTACACGGTCTTTATCATCTCCATATTGCATGGATGCTAACCAATAAGCGCCGTCTTTTTCATAAATAGCCCCAGACTCCAGCAGCTGATTCACCAACGTGCGGATTTCTCCACTTTTATGCAAACTACGTTCGCTAAACCAACGATCAAAATCTACGCGGAAATTGCGCAATGTTTTACGCAACCCATTCATTTTTTCTGCTAAAGCAAATTCTTTAAAGAATGGAATCCGTTCTTCTTCTGGAAGTACGGCAAAGAAATCGCCTCTCCAGTTAATCAATTCCTGCGCTGTGTCAATGACATCTTGTCCACGGTAACCCGCTTCAGGAAACTCGTGTTTCATATCTAATAATTCTAAGTAACGAGCATTGACAGAGGCCGCTAAGTTATCAATTTGTTTTCCCGCATCATTGATGTAATACTCTGCAAATACGTTGTATCCCGCAGCACGCATCAAATTCACCAACGCACTACCATACGCAGCACCACGGCCATGTCCTACATGTAATAACCCTGTTGGGTTGGCGCTCACATACTCGATTTGCACCGTATCTTCTTCACGAAGTGGTGCATTGCCGTACGTTTCACCAGTTGTTAAGATGTTTTGTAATGTGTCATAAATGACATCTGATGCTAGGAAGAAATTGATAAATCCTGCACCTGCCACTTCTGCACGCTCTAACCAATCATACTGCATATGAGAAATAATCGTTTCTGCAATCGCCCGCGGGTTAGATTTCGCTACCCGTGCAGACTGCATGGCGATATTCGTAGAAAAATCACCGAACTCTTTTTGCGGTGGTACTTCCAATTGTGCCTCTGGATAGGTGCCTTCTGGCAATTCTCCTTGCTCCAAAGCTATCTGCAAAGCATCCTTAATGGCTGCTTTCAAAACTTCTTTCATGTCCATACTGTACATCCTCCCGAATCTCTACATATAGTTGGTTGTAAAATTGCCATTCACCGCCAACAGAGATATCATATCCTAATTGAATATGGCCCTTGCCATCTTCCAAATCTATGTCTAATTCATGGGTCAGCATCGCTAGTTCTACAGCCCCATAAGGCGTTTCTAGGCTCGCAATATTCGTCTTCCCCAGTTGATACTCATGGCGCATAGAAAATTCTCCTGTCCGTAACAGAACAACAGAATCTTTATAGGCCTTGATCGTCGTTTTCGTATTGCCTAGGCCCGTGACTTCGCTTTCATCATAGATGATATGCTTCACCAAGGCCGTCTCGTAATACTTACCAGAGGATACCAATTCCACTACCGTATCTTCTCCATCCGCATCACGTTGCGTACTTTTTACCGATACAATCACTCGTTTCATCAGCATTCCTCCTCTCCTATTCACGCACTCTCTGTATCATTTAATTATATCACAACTTGCCGCAATGAGGGCATCTTTTTGGGACCGTTCCATGCGCTTCACTTGCTGTTCCATGGATTGGGCGTCTTGCTTTCTACTGAAAGCCGTACTCCACACCAAGGTAACCGGTCTACGACCTCGTGTATACTTGGCGCCCCCTTTAATTTCACCATTATGGGCCCGTATGCGCTTGTCCAAATCCGTAGTCCATCCCGTATAGAGGGACCCGTCAGCACAGCGCACCATGTAGGTGTAAAATTTTTCTTCCATCTTACTCACCAGCTGGAATTGGTGCTACATCAATCGACTGAATCACCACTGGCTCTTTCGGCGCATCCCGTTTATCTCGCGGTACACGGCTGATGGCTTCTACCACCTCCATACCTTGTACCACCACGCCGAAGATCGTATGCTTATTATCTAACCAAGGCGTTGGTGCCACTGTAATGAAGAACTGCGCATTCCCTGTGTTAGGGCCTGCATTAGCCATAGCAAGAATACCCATTTTATTAAAATGTAAATCATTGCTCACTTCATCTGGAATCGTGTACCCAGGACCACCTTTTTTATTATCTCCACCTTGAATCATAAATCCATCGATAACACGGTGAAAGGTTAAGTTATTGTAATATCCTTGCTCAATTAAACTTTTAAAGTTTTTTACCGTAATAGGTGCCTTGCTACCATAGAGGCGCACTTTGATGTCACCTTTATTCGTATGAATCGTAGCATACTCATCAGCGATTGGTGTGGCATCAAAACTAGGCATTTTCGTTTCTACTTTCACATCTTTCCCCACTTCAGATTTTGCTTGCTGATCCGCATCCGTGCCACAAGCGGCAGTCACCACTAGCGTAGCACCCAGCAGAGCACTCAATAAGATACGTTGTATATTCATTAGTTATCTCCATTTCTAAAATAAAAACCACCGTTAGATGAAACCTCTAACGGCGGTCTTTATTTATTGTATCATACTTGGCGCAGATGTGCAAAAAGAATCTCACTCATCGAGTCAAGACTTGGCGCACAAAATAGCCACGCTCTTTCAACTCTCCATTTAAATAGATAATCTCATTAGATTTGACGCGAATTAAATATAACGTACCCTCACGGTCTAATAGTTTTTCCATGCCAATCTCACGAAGTACCTCGGCATACGCATCATCATCAGGACCTAGCACCGTTGCCACCCCTTGAATCTGAACACTCTTTGCCGTACCAGGTCCCTTGTAGTGATCAAAGACAGTCACGCTTACATCTTTATTAGTCTTTAAATGGGAAAACTTCTCCCCACCTTCAGAAAAAATATCAATATAGCCACCATGCACCGTATAGGATAACGGAGTACAACGCACACCCTCCTCACTATACGTCGCTAACGCACACGTATGACGGGCTTTCAAAAAATCAACAATCTCCACATGCAACTCACGAGGATCCATCTTCTTCGCCGTTTTGTCTTTCTCGGTCCAAAATGAGGCTGCTACTTCATAATCCATGATTTCTCCTTTCATCCCCTACACGCATTTACCTAACAGTATTATGCACCAAGAGCGATGTACATTTCAAGTACCTAAGGGATAATTTTGAAAGTAATTATTAAAATAAATCCTATACACCACAACAAAAGCAAACTAAGTAAAACGAAAGTTTGCAAATAACACCATTTACAAGCTATATAACAAAACACCAAACGATTGTAATATCTCTTAAAAATATGATATACTATAAGCAAGAAAAGAAGAGCCATCAACGTGTAGCTAGCGTTAGGCTCATCTCTAGGATTTGAAAATTAGAAACAGCCTAACGTGTTAAGGGGTAGTAGCCCTTATACGTTAGGCTTTTTCATTGTCTACTTAAGTAGATCAATGAGCTGAATTGCTAAACTAGCAATAAAAATAATCAAAGAGATTTTTTCATACTTAGTCATAGCAACCACCTCCTCCCATACTAGGAAGAGATGAGCCTAACAACACGTCGATGACTCTTATAATTTTTATTATAGCACAATCTATTCGCATTGTTTATTTAAATTTAGTTCCTTGTCAAACAGCAAACTAAGCAAAGCGCAAGTTTGCAAATGACACTGCCACAAACGTAGAAGACCGCAACATGCTCCTGAACAAACCTAACCACTGTATCAGTTTGAGAAGGAGTATGTTGCGGTCTTCCCTTTTCCAAATTCAGTTACGAACGCCACAATGCAAATAGCGTCACAAGAGACGCCCCTAGCATCACCAAAAACGCCACATAGTCAACGCCCTGCAGGCTCACTTTCCGCATAAATGTATGTTGCTGATTTCCGAAGCCTCTCAGTTCTAAGGATAAAGCCATCGTCTCAGATCGACTCAATGACTTCAACATCAACGGCTGGATGACTGTCATATAGGACTTGATCTTTGTCAACCAATTGCCCTCTAAGGACATACCTCGGCAAGCCTGCGCTTCTTGAACGGCTTTACTTTCACGTAAAAAATCTGGTACAAAACGTAGGGCCGCTGTAAACATAAAGGCATACGCATAGGGAATGCGACATTGTTGAACGAGGGCCACTGTTAAATCCTGCGTTTTCGTCGTCACGATGAGCATCATAAAAATTGTAGTCATCGTCAACATGCGCAACGCCGTTACCACAGCAGAGTCCACAGACCAGCTACCCAAGTACTGTACGATACCTAAGAATGCAGAAAATCCAATCAATGCCAACAAGGGTTTCCATTGACGGATCAAAATACCACCAATCAGCATTAATAGCAATTCTACTCCGAATAATGCCAATAATAATTCTGGCGTTTTCATAGCAATGGCTAAGATGGACACGAAGATTGTTGCCCAAATTTTTGTTAATGGTACAAATGTCATCGTTCTCCTCCTACCCTTTCACATGCTCTGCATAGCGCAGTTCAAATTCTTTCATCGATTTGCAATACCCTAAGGCTGGTACCGTTTCACTAAGCACCACGCTCGGCGGTTTCGTTAAGCCCAGTTCCAACAAGTCCTCGCGGCTTGTAAATAATTCTTCTGGTGAGCCATCAAAGGCTTTTGTGCCATACCCCATGATGATGACCCGCGTAGAATATTCCGCCATAATTTCCATATCATGAGTAATTAACAAGATAGTCAACCCTTGGGCTTGCAATTCTTGCAGCAACGCCAGCAACCCTTTTGTTTCCGTTCCATCTTGTCCACTAGTAGGCTCGTCAAGAATCAATAGTTTTGATTGCATCGCTAAAGCAGAGGCAATGGCTACTCGTTGTTTTTCTCCTCGGCGTAAGCTTAATGGATAGGATTCTGCTAAATGGGAAATGCCTACACGTTCTAAGGCCTCTTTCACGATAGTTTGGACCGTTTCTTTGTCATATCCCAACTGTTCAGGACCAAATGCTACTTCTTCTGCCACAGTTTGGCGGAACATTTGACGATCTGGCTGTTGGAACACATAGCCGATAAAACGGCCTCTTTCAGAGGTAGGCATATGCGTAATATCTTGGCCGTCGTAGGAAATCTTACCTTCTACAGGCGTTTCCAAACCCACCAATAAACGGGTTACCGTAGTTTTCCCACAACCATTACGACCGCCTAAGGTAATGAACTCACCATTGCCGATGGTGAAAGTCACATCTTTCATAATATCTTGTCCTTGTACATAGGAAAAGCGCAAATTTTCAACTTGTAACATATTAGCGTTCTCCTTTCATCAGACTAGACTGGGCATTTGCTAAGGATAACCATGGTGTATCTAAATCAATCCCTTTTGCTACTAACGATTTATAGGTCACAAATAAGGATGGCAACGCATCTACATACGTATTCGTGTCATACATGTACGACAATACTTCTTCTACAGAACTGTCGATTTTTAGCTCCCCACCATCGACTAATACCATGCGGTTTGCATACGGCAATACAGCATGTAAGTCGTGGTCGATAACAACCACAGTAATACCATGGTCACGATTCAAAGAACCGACTAAGCGATATAACTCGTCTGTGCCTTCAGGGTCCAAAGAACTAGTAGGTTCATCTAAGACTAAAATAGATGGATTGACCGCTAATACAGAGGCAATAGCCAACCGTTGACGTTGTCCCCCAGACAAGCTGTACACATTGCGGTCTTCCAACCCAGTTAAGCCTACTTGCTCTAATACGATGGCAGTACGTTCTTGAATGGCCTCTGCTGTATAGCCACGATTTTCAAGAGCAAAAGCTACTTCCTCAGCCACTGTCATCGTCACTAATTGTGTATCATAGTCAGCCAAGACAATGCCGATATCATCGGCTACATCAGGAATTTCCAATTGTGTCACTGCTTTGCCGTTGATGAATACCATGCCTTCCATAGTACCGCCGTAAAACTTAGGTACAGCTCCTGCCATAGCCATGCAGATGGTAGATTTACCACAACCCGCAGGGCCTGTAATAACAAGAAAATCCCCTTCGTTTACTACCAAGTTAATATCTTTCACCGCGTATTCGCTTTGATTTCCATAGCGATAGCTCATGTGGTCGATGACAATCGGCGCTGTCACAGACGGTACAATGTGTAAATCACTATGATCACTACTATCCGTCAACTCTTGACCTTTCACAGTTTGGCGGGCCAACAATTTTTGCGCTGGAATGTACAAGAATGGTGCCACTACAGCATTACAAAGGGATACCATCAACACCAATGGCCACATAGCGTTCCAATACACATTGCTCGGCAATCCTAACACGAGATATAAACAGGTGATGAAAGCGCCACCAGACGCCACAGTACTGATGAAAGCACTCAATATAGGCATCAAATTTAGCTTGCCAATTTTTAGATTAGACATGTAATGCACTAATACGGCACAAGTGAAAGCCCCCAATGGCTCACTGATCAGATTGCCGTATGGCAACGCTGATTTTGATGTAAACACATTGATCAAGGCAGCTACTAATCCAATTCCCAAACTTTGTTTAAGTGTGGGACGCGTTAAGTTGATAGCTACACAATAGGTTGCGATTGTCCAGTTAGGTGTAACACCTGCCACACTTGGCGATACGGCATGCAGAATCGTTCCCAATGCTAGCATGATGGTACTTACCGTTATCCAACGAAACTGACCACCCTGCACATGGGTATAACTCAGTTTCGACACATCTTTGATTTCTTTCATTCGTTCCTCCCTTTACCTTCTATATCAATCTTAATTGTATCTATATCAAAGCATAATATCTTAAAACATAATTATACTATTTTTTTACGATTCTTGCTATCACTAACAAGATTATAGCTCTATTCCTCCTCACACCCTATGCACCCCTACTAGATAAATAACAAAAGACCGCCATCTTTGATTGTACACATCAAGACGTTCTATAATAAACGTTGGGGCTACTCATACAAGAGTAGCCCCAACATTTGATAAGAAGCCACAAAAGGAGACCTAAAACCATCCTTTTGTATATCATATTTTTAATGTATTATTCCTAATAAACTCCGCATCAATATAGTACTCCATCACAGGAAACAAGAGGGAGCTCAGATTATAATCCAAAACGCGCCATAATCGTATCTACATGACGTAACAATGGTGTTGGATCAAAGCAAGCATCAATTTCTTCTGCACTTAGGTATTTCGCAATCTCTGGATCAGATTTTAACCCTGTTGCAAAATCTTTACCTTCTAACCAACGAGCCATGGCATGACGTTGTACCCAACGATACGCTTCATCACGAACAGCGCCTTTATCCACCAAATGCGTCAAAATCGTTTGGCTAAATACAAGTCCACCTGTTAAGTTCAAGTTTTTCATCATATTGTCAGGATATACCAATAATTTATCTACTGTGCGTGTAGCTAGATGAATCATATAATCTAATGTAATCGTCGCGTCTGGTAAAATCACACGTTCCACAGAGCTATGAGAAATATCGCGTTCATGCCACAAGGCTTGGTCTTCAAATGCTGCTTGTGCATGTCCACGCAAGATACGAGCTAAGCCACAAATTCTTTCACAAGTAATAGGATTACGTTTATGTGGCATCGCAGAGGAACCTTTTTGTTTCGGGCTAAAATATTCTTCCGCTTCACGCACTTCTGTCCGTTGTAAATGACGAATTTCCAAGGCAATACGATCCAATGTTCCACCGATGACAGCAATCATAGACAATAATTCTGCATGACGATCACGAGACACCACCTGTGTTGCTACTTTCACAGGTTCTAAGCCCAATTTTTCACATACATATTGTTCCACAAATGGATCAATATTAGAGTACGTTCCTACAGCACCAGACAATTTACCTACCGCTACGGATTGACGAGCTTGTTCCAAACGAGCAATATCGCGGTCAATTTCGGACATCCAGTTCACTAATTTCACACCAAATGTGATAGGTTCCCCATGAATACCATGAGTACGGCCAATCATCGGTGTATATTTGAACTCTACTGCACGACGCGCTAGAACCTCACGGAAATTACGCAACCCTTTTAACAATAGGTCACAAGCTTGTTTCATCATATACCCCAAGGCAGTATCTTTTACATCTGTGGACGTCAAGCCAAGATGAATGTATTTAGCGAACTCTGGACCTACATGTTCGCCCACAGCAGTGACAAAGGAAATGATGTCATGATTCGTTTCCCGTTCAATTTCACGAATCCGTTCTACCTCAAAGTCCCCTTTCTCACGAATCGCCACAGCTGCTTCTTTTGGAATAATCCCCAATTCCGCCTGCGCTTCAGATGCCAAAATTTCAACTAATAACATCGTATCGAACTCATTGCGTTCGCTCCAAATATGTCCCATCTCTTCACGAGTGTAGCGATTAATCATACCATTACTCCTTTATCTAATCCGTTTTCTCATGGAAATTCTTTGACTATCCATTGTGAAAGTCATACCTCACAGGGTATTCTATAGTACCTTATCATTATACAAAAATCAGGGGCAACTGACAATGAAAGAAAAACTTGCGAACATATGAAAAGACCATGTGGGAAAAGCCCGTGTGGGAAAAGCCGTGTCACTTTTAAAAACTGCCCTACGTGAAAGTTTTAAAAAGCAACACGGCTTTTCTTGGTGAACGAACCTTTCCGTTCTATACCGCCCTCTTTAGTGGTTGTCAACTAATAGTTGACAACCACTTTTTCATCTAGTTTTCCATCAATGAAAAATACTTTAATATGATACTAGCAGAGAGCTTTGTCACCTATGTAACAGCAAAAAGACACATTACTATTAAAAATATTTCTAGTACCAAGTGGCGCTGTTTCTTTGTTCAAAATGCCAACATCCAATGGTAAAACTAGTTGGCGAGGTCTCGCCAATTTGGTATAATTAAATTCATTGGTATTAGATTGGTTCATATTTATATTATACCAATGAAAAGGGTCCTTCGGGACCCTTTTACTTATTTAAAATATAAAAATAGAGGAAAGTTGATGCTTTTTGTTCAACTTTCCTCTATTTTATTTATGGGCTATTTTGTTACAGCCCCAAACAATTATTACGCAATTCTCTACTAATGGTCGCTAGTCAGTTCCGCATATCGCCTATTCCCGCCGGGATAGCCCCCACCAAGCAAATCACTCCAAACACAGCTAATGCCACGGTACTGTTATATTCCATCATTTGCAACGCTGTTCTTCCTTCGATTGTGTACGCAAGGATGACGCCAATCAACGCCATGCTCATGGTTTGTCCCAAAAGTCGTACCGTAGAAATTGTAGAGGAGGCAAATCCAATGTATGTTTTCGGCACGGAGCTCATGATTAGATTGTTATTCGGCGGAGCAAAGCAACTCACTCCGATACCAACAACGGCCAAGCTTACCACGATTATCGTCATACTTTCAGAGAAAGTACTATAAGCCATGCTAAGCAATCCTATGCCTATAAGCACCATACCCCACCGAGCAAATTGAGAGGGATTATGTCGATCCGACAGGGCCCCCATCCGCGGTGCTAAGAACACCATAATTCCAGTTTGTATGCACAAGGTTAAGCCCGTCATACGAGAATCAAAGCCCATAATCATTTGTAAAAACAACGATAAAACAAAGCCTACGCCAAAGGTGGCACTGAAGTTCATCATCGCCGCTATGCTAGACATAGTAAACGCTAGATTCGATGCAAATATTTTAACCGGAATGAGCGGATCCTTGCTATGCCATCCTATATATCCTAAGATACCTAATGCTATCATTCCCCCTATAAAAGCATAGGCACTCCACCAAAGACGAACCCATTCTGTAATACCAATCATAACTGCACTAATACCGAACACATATAACGCTAAACTACTAAAAGATAGACGGCTGCCTGGAGCATGCACCCACTCTTGTTGCAGCGAACGAAAAGCCATCATGTTAGCAACAATCCCTAGTAAGGCAGTAAACACAAAAATACTGCGCCAACCATAATAATAATTTAAAAATCCACCTAAGGCAGGTCCCAAGGATAACCCTAAGTACACCATAGCCCCAATCATACCAAACGCATATCCACGCCGTTCCACTGGTACAGATAAAGTTAAAATCGACATAGACGTAGTATAGACAATCCCCAAAGCAATCCCTTGTAGAGCCCGATAGAACATTAACATCTCTACAGAGCCTACAAAGCACATGCACACAGATATAACCGTGAATAGAACACTACCTATATAAAACAACTTGCGTTTACCATACATATCCGCAACCTTACCAGCAGGAATCACCGCCACCGTACAACATAGCAAAAAGGCTTCCACCACCCACGCCATATCATTCGTCGACGCCCCAAACTCTTGCATCATATCTGGAAAGGACATAGTAAGAGAACTCGATGCAAAAGGATTCAAAAACGCCGCCAGCATCATCGTATATAAAACTGCTTTCATGCAACTATCACTCCTTGTTTCAATATATACTCATTATAGCAATACAACTAACATTTTGAAAGCAGATGCCCCACACAATTAACGCTAGAAGATTCTACTTTTTAGATGACAATTCTCTTTATTTATGATACACTAAAGACATCAAAAGGTTGAGTGTTTCCATCGAAACAAAGAAACCCCACAGCGGCTACTGTGGGGTTTCTGCTTTTTTAGAGAGCTACCTCTAGGCTAATTACCTCTAAACTTTCTATCTAGCCATTTACAGATATAGTGGCTAACAATACCTGCCATGATAGAAATAATAAGGTTGAGCGCTAACTCCATCAAAACACC
>CAUUJQ010000012.1:0-11807 GCA_963545445.1 uncultured Veillonella sp.
TATAACAATTTTCTATTGGACAAATGCAATTATACTAGCTTTTCTTTTGTAACATCTGTTTTGATGTGTAATTCACGCAATTGTTTTGGCGCTACTTCAGATGGCGCTTGACTCATCAAGTCGGACGCACTTTGTGTTTTAGGGAATGCAATGACATCACGGATAGATTGACGTTTTGCCATCAACATCACAAGACGGTCTAGACCGAAGGCACAGCCACCATGTGGAGGTGCACCGTATTCAAAGGCATCTAACATAAAGCCAAATTTAGAACGACTTTCTTCTGTGCTCAAGCCGATCGCATTGAATACTTTTTCTTGTACATCAGATTGGTAAATACGGATGGAACCACCACCGATTTCCACGCCATTCAATACCATGTCGTACGCAATCGCTTTCACAGCACCTGGATCTGTCGCTAACAAGTCCATATCTTCCTCACGTGGAGATGTGAATGGGTGATGCATCGCTACGAAACGTTTATCCTCTTCATCGTATTCAAACATAGGGAAATCAGTTACCCACAAGAATGCTAATTTATCTTCATCAATTAAGCCACGGCGCTTACCCATTTCAAGGCGCAATTCACCAAGGGCTTTCGCTACTACAGCAGGTTTGTCCGCAATCATCAATACCAAATCGCCTGGTTCTGCATTCATTGTGGCACCAATATTGCGAACAGTGTCTTCGCCTAAGAATTTCATAATTTGAGATTTGATCGTGCCATCTTCATTGAAACAAGCCCAAGCCAACCCTTTAGCACCGTAGATGCCTACGAAGTTTGTCAAATCATCTAACTCACGACGAGGAATACCAGCATAGCCTTTTACGACGATACCTTTTACTTGACCACCGTTGTCGATAACGGAACGGAATACTTTGAACTCCGTATCTTTCACGCAGTCTGTCACATCTGTGAAAGTCATATCAAAACGGATATCTGGTTTATCGGAACCATACAAGTTCATCGCATCATCCCAAGTCATGCGAGGCATTGGCAATGGAATTTCTACATTTTGCGCCGCTTTGAATACGTGGGCAATCATTTGCTCTTGCATCGTCAAGATTTGCTCTTGGTTCATGAAACTCACTTCGATGTCCAATTGTGTAAATTCAGGTTGACGGTCAGCCCGCAAATCTTCATCACGGAAACAACGAGCAATTTGGAAATATCTTTCATAGCCAGCTACCATCAATATTTGTTTAAAAATTTGTGGAGATTGTGGCAATGCATAGAAAGTACCTGGGTTAACACGAGATGGCACTAAGTAGTCGCGTGCCCCTTCTGGTGTACTTTTTGTCAACATTGGTGTTTCAATTTCCAAGAAACCATTGTTATCAAAGAAATCGCGCATCGCTTTTGTCACTTTATGACGCAACATCAAGTTCGCTTGCATTTCTGGACGACGAAGGTCTAAGTAACGATATTTTAAACGAATGTTTTCATCTACATCGATATTGTCTTGAATATAGAATGGAGGTGTTTTCGCTGCATTCAATACGCGCAACTCTTCGCAATACATTTCATATTTACCCGTTGGTAAGTTAGGGTTCACTGCCTCTTCATCACGTTCTGTGATCGTACCACGTACGCACAATACATATTCATTACGAACATCTTCTGCTTTGTGGAAAGAATCCATATTGTGATCTGGAGATGCCACGATTTGCACTACTCCAGAGCGGTCACGCAAATCAATAAAAATCAATCCACCATGGTCGCGACGGCGTTCTACCCAACCGCAAAGTACCACTTCTGTTCCTACTTGTTCTGCACCGATGAGCCCACAATGGTGAGTACGGTGTAAACCTTTCATAGTTTCCATTCTAATTTCCTTTCACTAACTCAGTTATACGGTTTGTAATCTCAGCTAAGGATACCGTTTCTTGTTCAGACGTATCCATATATTTTAAGATGACTGTACCTTCAGCTAATTCATTATCACCAATTATAATAACATATTTTGCGTTAATTTTGTTAGCATACTTCATTTGACTCTTCATCGATTTGCCAGAGCCTTCCATTTCCGCTTTCACATAGGCGTTACGTAGTGCCGTAGTAATTCTGAAAGCTTCCTTCTGCGCCATCTCTCCCAAGGCTACTACAAAGACGGAATCTTCTCGTTCTTGTTCTGGCAACAAACCTTGTTTTTCCAATGCCAATAATAATCGCTCCATGCCCATCGCAAAGCCTACCGCTGGTGTATGTGGTCCATCTAACTCTTCCACAAGACCATCGTAACGACCGCCACCTGCGACAGCACTTTGGGATCCCAATGGAGTGTACTGCACTTCAAAGGCTGTTTTTGTGTAGTAATCTAAACCACGAACCAAGCGTGGATTTAGGCTGAATTTCTCGCCAGCTGCTGTTAAGTATTCTTTCACATGATGGAAATGATCTTGACACTCTTCACATAAATTTTCACTTAACTCAGGTACACCTACTGCTAATTGTTGACATCTTTCTTCTTTGCAATCAAGAATGCGCAATGGGTTTTTGTACAAACGACTTTGACATAGTTCGCACAATTCTTCTTTTTTCGGTTCAAAGAAAGCAATTAATTTTTCTCTATAGGCAGGTCGACATGTTGGGCAACCTACGGAATTCACTTCTACATTTAAATCTTTTAACCCTAAATCGCGCAACAATTGCAATACCAAGGAAATGCATTCCGCATCAGCACTTGGTGCTTGTGTACCCAATAGTTCTACCCCAAATTGGTGGAATTGACGATATCGACCGGCTTGTGGCTTGTCGTGGCGGAACATAGGGCCAATGTAGAACCATTTTGTAATGGATTCTTGACCGTAAATTTTATTCTCTAAATAGGCACGCACCGCAGAAGCAGTTCCTTCAGGGCGCAGTGTATAGGATTGGTCTTTTTTATCTCCTGTTGGGAAGGAATACATTTCTTTTTGTACGATATCTGTAGTCTCTCCAATACCGCGCAAAAATAAGCCTGTTTCTTCAAACATAGGCGTACGAACTTCTTCAAATCCGTAGGTGTTACATAACTTACGAATTGTATTTTCAATATAATACCAATTGCCAAGAACACTAGGTAATAAATCCTGTGTTCCTCTTGGTTTTTGAATAGCCACTAGCTGTCCCTCCAATGTGTTTCACTTAGTATATTACGTTTTTCTAATAATCGTTCTATGTCTTGTATGTAGGTATTTACATCTTTCGGCATATATTGCTTTTGTTGCCTGAAATCAGCACCCCCAATCCACTTGGACACACTCCCTGGCCCTATGGAAAGGATGGACTGACGTTCCTCTATCATCTGGATATTATAGATACTTTCACAGCTGTACAAGGTGTAGCCAATGTTCTCCATTTGCCCCACCATATATTGCTGACGGTACATATAATACGGTGTATACCCCAATTGCAACAACGCCTCATGGGTCTCATCGAGCATAGTTTGGACCACGTCCTCTGCAGGAATCTCCTGAGCAAAGCGACTCGCATATAAAGGACTGCCCTTTTTCAGCGCCAATGTATGAATGGTCACATTGTGAGGTCGCAACTGTTCAATGTATTGCACATTCTCATGCATATCCCTCAAGGTCTGACGAGGCAATCCTGCAATAAAATCCATATTGATGGAACAATCGGTGTGACTTGATACATAGTCATACATGGTTAGAAACTCTTGAACACTATGACCACGTCCAATGATGCGCAATAGATCATCTTGCATAGTCTGCGGGTTCACACTCATCCGTGTAACGCCAGCGTCTATGATAGACTGAATTTTACGGGCATTTAACGAATCTGGGCGGCCTGCTTCCACCGTAAACTCGCGACCTTTTGGAATCAACGCTCCCAAGGCTTGCAAGATATGGTGAAAGTCTTCATCACCTAAGCTGGTCGGAGTACCACCACCCATGTATAACGATTGTACCTCTAAACCATGACTTTTAACAAGCCTTTTCATATGATCTATATCACGATAGTAAGTTTTCACAAAGTCTCCTACCTGATCATAGTGTTGAATAAGCCCATAGGGAAAGGAACAATAGGTACAATGGGTTTCGCAAAACGGGATACCACTGTATAAACTAATCTCCTTAGGCGATTGCTGTACCTTCTCCACATAGGGGCGTTCCGCCACTGCCACTTGTTGCAACAGTTTCCATTTGGCCTCGCTAATCCCATGGGTCGTCATCAATTCCTGTCGAACTTGGTCTAACTCACCAAATGCATCCCATAATTTGTGGGTCAACTTAGTGGGCCGTACACCTACTAAGGTACCCCATAAGCTAGTGGTAACGCCCAATATCTGTCTAAGATGAGATAACACTTCTCGTCCTATTGCCTTGCGACCTTCTACTGTATCTTCTCCTGCAAGAGACCAAATAGAGAGGTAGTCTGTATATACTTTTGATGGTTCTTGTACCATCGTATTCAACAATTCGCACTGTACGCTGATGTGGCAGAGCAACTGCACAATTATGTGTGTATTAGTATTGTCTAACTTTACTTCACCTGTTCGTTTCTTTGATGGTACAGACTCACTGCTACTAGGTCTCCTTTGCATGCCTATTCCATGAACTAATTCCTGTGCCAACGAAATAGATTGAGTTTCCTCACCATTCGATACATAGATGATAAAATCGGGATTTTCTTTCGACGAGAACAACCCCACGGCTCCACACTGATGAGCTATGACGGATCCTAATTCCTTAGGTCCGTCATACCAGTACGTATTATGCATGTTCTTTTTCAGCTTCTAAGGCTTTTGCCGCTTCATGGCAATCCCCGCAGAAACCGTATACTTTCAATTGATGGTCCGTTGTATGGAAGTTTAATTTTTTGGCAATGATGGATTCCAATGTTTCCAACATATCGTCTTCGAACTCTTTCACGCAACCGCATTTGACACAGATTAAGTGATGGTGGAAGTGAGACAATTCATCGCTATTCAATTCATAGCGGTTACGTCCATCACCGAAATCCAAGCGTTTCACTAAATCCAATTCTGTGAATAAATCCAATGTACGATAAATTGTCGCCAATCCGATGTCTGGATTGTTCTTTTTCACTAAAATGTACACATCTTCTGCGCTTAAATGTTTTTCTTCTGCTTCAATGAAAGTTTGCAAAATGATTTGACGTTGTGTAGTCAATTTGTATTTTTTGTCTTTAATACGTTCTTTTAACTTTTCCATTGTTGCTTGTACTTCTGTTGCTTTATCCATGATGTTCCTCTTTCTGTAATCTATAATATCTATTAAAATACCATAAGCGTTTCGCAATAATTTGTGCAATAGCTGTCAATGGTACGGCTGTCATCATGCCGATCATACCAAAGAAATAGCCACCCACAAAAATCGCTGTAATAATCACTAATGGTGGTAAATTGATGACGTGCCCCATAATTTTGGGCATAATAATTTGTCCATCTAATACTTGTAATATACCGTACGTAATGGCGACTTTCACCGCCAATGGCCCGCTGATAACCGCCGCCAATATAATCGCTGGTCCTGCGCTGAGGAAGGGTCCAATGATAGGAATCCACTCCGCAATGCCTGCCAATACCGCCAACACAAGGGGATACGGCAGGTCAAAGAAGTAGCACACGATGAAGGTAAGGCAAAACATATTGCTCGCTAATAGCAACTGCCCTCGCAAATACCCTCCTAAGGTGCGAAGAATGTCATTCACCACTTCTTCTAAGTGACCCGATGTCTCTGGAGAGAAAATATTCAACGCAGCGCGCTTGATGCTGCGCCCATCTTTCAGTAAATAGAAGGTCAAAATAGGCACTAATAATAATTGTAATAGGGTGCTCGCAAAGGACACGATGGCCAATACGCCTCGCTGTGCCAATTCGACACCATAATTGCCAATTTTAATGAGCGTTGTATTGATGATGCCTTCAAATTGATGAGGAATAATGCTTTCCCCATCGATACCTTGTAAGCCTTTCACAACGGATACAAATTGATCCAATACGTAAGGCAAGTTAATGAGTAACTTCGTCAATTCCCCAATCACTGGGAGCATCACGTAGCGCACTAAAAGAACTGACACAAGTCCCACCAAGATAAAGGAAGGAATGATGGCGATCCACCGTGGACATGTTTTCCAACATCGTTGTGTCAATCGTTGCGTTGCATTCACCAACGGCCATAAGAGCAATGTCAATATAATGGCAATGACTAAGGGCACCACGACCGGCAAGGCAATGGCAAGACCTAGACTGGCTAATACCAATATGATACAGCGCAGCCAATATTGTATGGATTGTTTTCCCATGCTATCACCTATCGCACAAATGGATTATATTGCTTTTCTTCACCGATTGTGGTTTGCCCACCATGTCCTGGATACACCTTTGTATCATCTGGTAATGTGTAAAGCTTTTCTTTAATCCCTTTACTTAACTGTTCAAAATTACCATTTGGGAAGTCTGTTCGACCCACTGATCCTTGGAATAAGGTATCTCCTGCCAGCAAGGTTCCCTCTGTGTAATAACACACACCTCCAGGTGTATGCCCTGGTGTTTCAATCACGGTAAATGTGGTGTCTCCCAGAGAAATGGTATCACCCTCTTTCACATAGCGAACATCGTCCACCTGTGCCGTAATAGGGCGACCATGAGGAGCGCTGAGATTGGCCTCTGCATCCGTTAAGCATGCCGCATCTCCTTCATGGATGTATACCGGTACATGATAGGCATCCACCAATGTTTGCACGGCCCCAATATGATCGCTATGACCATGGGTTAACAAGATGGCTTGCACCTTAAAATTATGGCTTTCCAATATGTCTTTTAACTTTTCCCCTTCATCACCAGGGTCCGTCACCAGGCACGTATTGTCCGCTTCATTATGAGCAATGTAACAATTCGTTCCATAGGCCCCTAGGGGCAAATAATATAATTTCATCATCCACTCCATTAAAATTCTTTACTACTATCCAGCAAAATCGTGACCGGTCCATCATTCACTAGGGCCACTTCCATGTGCGCCTGAAATTGACCTGTACTCACAGGGATGCCTTTCTCTTTGAAAGCTTCCACTACCTCCAAATACAATTGTTCTGCCAACTCTGGAGGAGCAGCTTTCATAAAGTTTGGACGTCGCCCCTTGCGCACATCGCCATAGAGAGTAAATTGCGATACTACACAAACCTCTCCACTTACATCTAAGACAGAAAGATTCATTTTATCTTCCTCATCTTCAAAGATACGTAAATGGCTAACCTTGTCACAAATGTACTGTACATCAGTTGCTGTATCTGTGTCTGCTACACCTAATAACACCAACAGACCTTGTTGTGTGTTACCGATGACAGACCCTTCCACCGTCACCGATGAAGAACTTACACGTTGTACTACAGCTCTCATGCTTTTCCTCCTCGATGTACGGAATAGACATCTTTCACCCGTCTCAATTTCGTCATCACATAATCTAACTGTGACAAATCTTTTATATCCAACATCAAATGAATAATCACATCTTTCGTGTCATCTGTTTTGGCATTGATATTGGAAATGTTGATTTTCATCTCCGATAAGGCCGCCATGACTTCCATAAGCAATCCACTGCGGTCATAGGCATGCACCGACACGCTTACTTGGAAATGGTCCTGAGTAGCGCCTTCCCATTCCACCTCAATCATACGATTCAGATCATCTGGCGTGTGTCCAATATTCTTACAATCTGCCCGGTGTACAGATACGCCACGACCCCTCGTAATATATCCGATGATGTCGTCACCCGGCACAGGATTACAACAGCGAGCCATACGGACCATAACGCCCGCTTCGCCTTTCACTAGGACACCGCTACTGCTCTTCTTGGATGCTCCTTGATGAACTTTGAGGCGATCGATGACAGCTAATGTGTCTTTTCGTTGTTCTTCCTTAGCCATTTCTTGCTTGTGAATATCCACCAATCTAAGCAATACTGTATTGACTGAAAGTCCACCAAAACCAACGGCGGAAAATAATTCGGCTTCACCTCCTGCATGTAAGGATTTACCAATCTTTTCTAGCCGGCCATTCTTCGTCAATTCTTTCCAATCATAGCCCAGTCGTTTCGCTTCTTTTTCTAATAGCTCGCGACCTTTGATGATATTTTCCTCTTTATTTTCACGCTTAAACCAATTACGAATCTTCGTCTTACTTTCCGTAGATCCTACAATGTTGAGCCAGTCTAAGCGAGGTTTACCATTTTTAGAGGTAACAATCTCTACAATATCGCCATTTTGCAATTCATAATCTAAAGGAACAATTTTACCATTGATCTTAGCACCTACGCATTTATTACCTACATCTGTATGAACGCGGTAAGCAAAATCGAGGGGCACCGTGCCTTTCGGCAACTTCATAACGTCCCCTTTAGGAGTGAACACAAAGACTTCCCCTGTAAAGACATCTAACTTCAATGCATTGAGCAATTCTTTTGGATCGCTCCCATCTTGCCATTCCAAGACGTGGCGAATCCATCCCACCTTAGCATCGAAATCGGCTTCTGCTTTTCCTTTATTGCCTTCCTTATAGCGCCAGTGGGCAGCTACACCATATTCCGATACTCGGTGCATATCCCACGTACGAATTTGAATTTCCACCGGTTGCCCCATGGTACCAATAATCGTAGTATGCAAGGATTGGTACATATTGGACTTCGGCATAGCAATATAATCTTTAAATCGATAGGGCAACGGCTTCCATAAACTATGGACCGTGCCCAACACAGCATAACAATCTGGTATGGTGTCCACGATGACACGCACCGCATATAAATCGTAAATCTGCGATAAATCTCGATTGTCCTTTTTCATTTTTTTATAAATACTGTAAAAGTGCTTCGGCCGGCCTTTCACATCCGATCGAATGTGGGCCTTTTCTAGGGCATCTTTTAAAGTATTCATCGTATCATTGACAATATCTTCTCGGACTTGTCGCTTTTCGCTCATTTGTTGTACCAAGTCATAATATTTTTCTGGTTCTAAATAGCGGAAAGACAAATCTTCTAATTCCCATTTAATATTGAAAATCCCTAAACGATGTGCTAAAGGAGCAAAGATTTCCAAGGTTTCTTGTGCAATTCGCTGTTGTTTATCAGGGCGCATATGCTTTAATGTACGCATATTATGCAAGCGGTCACCCAACTTGATAACCACCACGCGCACGTCTTTTGCCATAGCTAAAATCATTTTCCGGTAATTTTCAATTTGCTGTTCTTCTTTCGTCTGATACTGAAATTGATTCAGTTTTGTTACACCATCTACTAGGAATGCCACTTCTGGGCCAAATTGATCCTCGATTTCCTCTAAGGTAACCTCTGTATCTTCCACCACATCATGGAGTAAGGCGGACACTAAGGTAGACCGGTCAATTTGTAGTTCGCTCAATATCGTAGCAACCCCTAAAGGGTGTAAAATGTAGGGTTCCCCTGAGGCACGTTTTTGTGGGGCATGGGCCTTATCAGCTAGGGCAAACGCTCGTTCTATAACCGGCCAATCTTCCTCTGGCAAGTACGACCGCACTCGATCCATAAATTGTCCATACTCCCGTGCTTTATCAAAGGTATCTTCCTTAAGGTGACTCATCGTACTTACCATTAGGCTCCCCCCTGACTATATTTCATATATGTCACAGATGTGTGTAAATCTAATTTCTGTTGCACATGAATCCAACGATATAGATGACGCCCATCTTCCATGACCTCTTCTTTCAAAATTCCTAATTCTTTAAATACATCTAAGGCTAGCATCGCCTCTCTACATGTAATATCTTGCGGTTTTCCCTCTAAGGCCTCTCGTTCTACCACATATTTTGGGGCTGTAGGCGAACGGAACACTCGTTTCACTAATGTATACATATCTTGCAAGCCTTTTAAGTGTAACTGCTCCCGTTGCTGTGTTAATGGTTCTAAATCTTGCACCACTAATTGCGGCGTCACCACCCCTTGCCATTCATTTTTTTGCAAGGAAAAAGCTACTTTCACAGGATCATCGGCAAATACCTCTTGCATATAATGTTCCCCCTGCCACGCCACTGCATCTAACGGTCCTTGCTGGCCCTGCAAGATGATTTTGCAGTGGTTCTTTTGAAAGCCCATCGGGTAGAGATTTTGTACCCGAATCTTAGGAATTGCAAAGACCGGCGTACTATTTCCCATACCGTATGGTTCTAGTGTGGCGATTTGATCGATTAAGTCGATGGTGATCTCTTCGCTAGACACAGTGCCATCAATGTCGACAATAGGAATATAATCTTCTTCTGTTAACGTATTTCTACAATATTCACTGGCCTTTTCACGAAGTGCATCAATATCTTCTGCTTGTATGCTAAAGCCCGCTGCTTGCGCATGGCCTCCAAACTGAATTAAGGTATCCTTTGCAAAGGTTAACATCTCGTACATATTGCAGTGGTCGATGCTCCGGCAAGAGCCCTTCCCTATGCCGTCATGAATACTGATGACCATGGTCGGTTTATAAAAGGCCTCTACCAAGCGCGATGCAACGATACCAATGACACCAGGGTGCCACCCTTCACCAGCCACCACAATACATTGATTTGCCAATGGACCTTGGTCCAATACCGATTGATAGGCTTCTTCAAAAATAGTGCGCTCAATTTGTTGTCGTTCCGCATTGGTTTCTTGCAGCTCTTCTGCAATTTCCATCGCTTCTTGCTGATCTCTCGTAATGAGCAATTCTACCGCTCTAGTGGCATGTGTCACGCGACCCGCCGCATTGAGCCGTGGTGCCAAGGTAAATCCAATGTGTCCTGTGGACAACACTTTGCCCGTTAAACCTGCTACCTCTACTAAGGCTTGGATTCCCAAGTTCGGAGACTCCATCATCTTGCGTAGCCCTTCACGAACAATGATCCGGTTTTCTCCCACCAACGGAACTACGTCAGCTACCGTTCCCAAGGCTACAATATCTAAATCTTCTCGATAGTCTTCACCAGTGCGCCGTTTCCACAAGGCTTGACACACTTTGAAAGCCACCCCTACACCAGATAAATTTTTATCTGTATAAGGACACCCTGGCTGTTTATGATTCACTACCGCTGTAGCTCGTGGAATTTGCGGTGGCGATGTATGGTGATCCGTAATAATCATAGATACACGGTCGCGCACGGCTTCCACAATATCGTAGGAACTGATACCACAGTCTACGGAAATAATTAAGTCTACCTGTTGGGAAATCAAATACTCTAAGGCATCTAAATTCAGACCATATCCTTCACTTTGTCGCTCTGGAATATAGTAACTTACATTGGCTCCCAACCGTGAAAAAAATCGGTACATTAAGGATGTAGCGGTAATACCATCCACATCATAATCCCCGTAAATCACAATGGATCCATTCATCTCCAAGACTCGTTCAATTTCACTGACAGCCTCTGTCATGCCCTTTAACATAAAAGGATCTAATAAATCATCCATTGTGCTATATAAGAATGTTTGGCCTTCTGCTACAGTGGTAATCCCCCGATTCACCAATAGATGAGAAACGACAGGGTGCACTGCTAATCCAGAGGTCAATTCAAATTCTATTTCATCTTGATTTTCGGCAATATTCCAACGTTTGCCTTTTTGTTTTTCTACTTTCATAAGTACCTCTTGGATGGATTTTTCTTTCATTATCATTATCATTATTATACATGAAAGTAAGACTATTTTCAATAAGTATCATTATTAAAAATATATTAATTTCCTTTTTATTATCATCTCTTATTATGAAAGTAGTACTTATAATAAAATATTTCCATCGCTCACCGTCATTTCCCCATTACAATTATCATAAACATTATAAATATCACACTTAT
>CAUUJQ010000013.1:0-11406 GCA_963545445.1 uncultured Veillonella sp.
AATAACAACAAGAGTAATTCTTCCATACTTTCACCACCTTTCTTAACTATGTACTTAGTATGTCTGTCCCTGACTGTGTACTTAGTATACCCCATGATTACTTTCGCTAATTACAAAAATCCCGATAGTTAATTCTAAAATAAAAAACGATACAGCCAGATCATTATTAGCTGTATCGTTTTATTGTTTATAATCAACGTTGCGGTTACTAACAGATATTCCCGCTTTCACTCTAATGCATGAAAATCTTGTTTTATTCTAATCACTTCATCTTCTGTTGTAGCTTCGTAGAGTCTTTGATGCAATTTAGACATCGTAATAAATCGTTTTTCATCACCTTTGTTTTTGCTATCGATCATTTCAGAAAAAAGAATTTCTCTATACACTTCTTTATCTGTGTCGTGGTATTGATTAACCCAGTAATTAAATTCATCATCCATACCTAAAGCATCTCCTTTCAACGACATTCCTTATTCCGCCTCAATGCCTCCAATACTTTCATCTTATCTTCGTGACTCAAATATTGCAAGCTAATAGGCAGTAAATAAATGCCCCCTGTTTCTGTTTGGATGTACAATGTTTTCCAATCTTCTCCAAAGCCCATGATCCCCCGATATTGTATAAAGGTCAGATACAGGTCTGGCGTAAAGAATCGTTCCATTCGTTCTTTCACAGTCATCGGTGCCTGTCGTAGGATAATCCCTTCGGTGCAGATGTATATTTCTACATCGTCTTGCTGGTGCATGCGCATCAATGCATAACACGATACTAGAACGGCTAGGACAAACCACATATTGAGTCCTGTCCCCAGTTCTCGGTAGAGGAGCACACCACGGTAGATGCCCCATACGGCAATGGCTGCATAGACTAGCTGAAAGCCCCATACCATGACGGTAGAATTATGTAGTTCTTCTTGGATCGTTCCGCAGGGAAATATCTCTTCTAATTCTTCACGTTTCATCGTTCCTCTCCTACACAGTTACACTACTCTCTATGATACTCTCGCTCGCCACCACAACCAATACCATATCATTATCTTTATTACATACATATCGTATTAGATATCTTTCCCTCGACATCCTCAATATCCGTAGTATATCACTAGTATGCATAACCAAAAAGATGTAATGAAACACCCCAAGGCATCTCATTACATCTTCCTCATTACTTACGTCGTAAGCCCATGGCTTCTTCTACACGAGCTAATGTTACATTCGCCACGGAGGCTGCTTTTTCAGCGCCTTCTGTTAAAATTGTATCTAGCTCAGGGCTGTTGATTAATTCTGCATACCGTTCATGGATTGGTGTCAAGGCGCCTACTAATAGGTCTGCAATGTCACCTTTGAAAGTCCCATAATTTTTGCCAGCATACATACTTTCAATAGCCTCGAAGGAATCTCCTGTTAAGGCATTGTAAATGCCCATCAAGTTGGAAATGCCTGGCTGTTTTTCCTTGTCGTAGCGCACTACGCCTTCAGAGTCAGTGGCAGCTTTTTTAATCTTTTTCACCACTACGTCTGGTGTATCCAACAAGCGGATGGTAGCCCAATTGTTATCATCGGACTTACTCATTTTTTTCGTTGGATCTTGTAGGGACATGACACGCGCGCCACCTACTGTAGTTTTAATTTCCGGCATAGCGAATACTTCGCCGTATTTGAAATTGAAACGTTGCGCCAAGTCACGTGTTAACTCGATATGTTGACGTTGGTCATCTCCTACAGGCACATAATTTGTTTGGTATAACAAAATGTCTGCTGCCATCAATGGTGGGTATGTCAACAAACCAGCTGGGATGGTTTCCCCTTGTTTCGCCGATTTATCTTTGTACTGGGTCATGCGCTCTAATTCACCGATGGAGCTTAAGGTTGTTAAAATCCAGCCTAATTGCGCATGGGCAGGTACTTCGGATTGCACAAACAAGGTCACTTTCTTAGGGTCTAAGCCCACTGCCAAGTATAAAGCAGCCAGGCTACGAGTGTTGTGGATTAAGTCCTTTGGATCTTGTGGTACTGTAATGGCATGTTGGTTCACGATACAGTAAAAACATTCATGGTCGTCTTGGAATGTCAAGAAATTGCGAAGAGCCCCTAGGTAATTCCCAATGGTCAACTCACCGCTAGGTTGTATTCCGGAAAAAATAACGGACATAGTATCTCCTATTCTACGGTTACAGATTTCGCCAAGTTTCTTGGTTTATCTACGTCTGCACCGCGTGTGATGGCTGCATAATATGACAACAATTGTAATGGCACAACGGCTAAGATAGGCACTGTGAAAGCGTCAGTTTTTGGCACGAAGATCGTATGGTCCACGTATTTCGCCAATTCCTCATCACCTTTCATTCCTACGCCGATAACGATAGCATCACGAGCTTTTACTTCTTTGATATTGCTCATCATTTTTTCACGTACAGACTCTTGTGTTGCCAAAGCAATGACAGGAATGCCTTCTTCGATCAATGCCAACGTACCGTGTTTCAACTCGCCACCTGCATAGGCCTCTGCATGGATGTAAGAAATTTCCTTCAATTTCAAAGATCCTTCCATAGCCACTGCATAGTCGATTAAACGACCTAAGAAGAATGCATCTTCTTTGTAACCGTAATGGTTCGCAAAGGCTTTGATTTCGTCTACATTTTCAAAGATTTCATGAGTCAATGTAGGCAATTCTTGCAAGTTTGTTAAGATTTCATGTTTCACTGCCTCATCGATGCGACCGTTCAATTGACCTAAGTACACAGCCAATAACAATAAAGCTACTAATTGTGTAGTGTACGCTTTTGTAGATGCTACGGCGATTTCAGGACCTGCCCACGTGTAAATCACTTGATCCGCTTCGCGAGAGACAGCAGAACCTACTACGTTGGTAATACCCAAGGATTTAGCCCCCAAACGTTTCGCTTCTTTTAAGGCAGACAATGTATCGCTAGTTTCACCGGATTGGCTGATGACGATGCACAACGTATCTTCGTCTGTTAATGGTGTACGGTAACGGTATTCGGAAGCAATGTCTACTTCTACGGGAATACGAGCCAATTGCTCGATGTAATATTTTGCTACCAAACCTGCATGGTACGCTGTACCACACGCTGTGATCAAGATGCGTTTGATACCTTTCACCATGTCTGGTGTCCAGTTCAACTCGTCATACACAACTTCTGTGGCCTCTTTATTAATGCGACCGCTCAAAGTATCTCGAATCGCTTTTGGTTGTTCGTAAATTTCTTTTAACATGAAATGTTCATAGCCACCTTTTTCAGCCGCTTCTGCATTCCATGTTACATGGTAGATGTCTTTTTGCACCGGATTACCAGCACGGTCAGTGATAGACACGCTATCTGGTGTAACGATGACAACTTCGTTGTCGTTGATGATATACGTTTCACGAGTGCGTTGGATGATCGCTGGGATATCGGAAGCGATGAAGTTTTCTCCTTTTCCTAAACCCACTACTAATGGATTGTCTTTTTTCGTACAAATAATTTTGTTAGGCTCATCGGCGCAGACTATCGCCAAAGAATAACCCCCGTCGATGCGTTCTAGCATGCGGCGAACTGTACTTTCAAAGTTGCCATCATACATATCGCTCAATAAGTGAGCCACCACTTCTGTATCTGTTTCAGATGTAAATGTAACGCCTTTCGCCAACAATTCTTCTTTCAATGGCATGTAATTTTCAATGATACCATTGTGAACTACCGCAAATTTGCCATCTGTGCTTGTGTGCGGATGCGCATTCATGTCGCTTGGACGGCCGTGCGTTGCCCAACGAGTATGACCGATACCGATATGACCTTGGTTAGGATCTGCTTTTACTACAGCCTCCAAGTTCGCCAAACGGCCCATTTTCTTTTGCACTTTAATCACATGATTGTCGCCTACTACGGCAATCCCTGCAGAATCATATCCGCGGTATTCTAATTTCTCCAAACCTTCCAGCATAAAATCTGCTGCATTTTCAAATCCAATATATCCTACGATACCACACATGGTATATTCCTCCTTGATTAATTCATTCATGTTGCTTCTGAAAGTAGCCTTTGTGCACCTAGTTACCTTGATGTTTTGCTCTACTTCTACGACTGAAGCTAGCCGAGAGGCATCCGCTGAATTTCGATACTCCTCTTCCTCGTCCACTGTGAAAGCTGTCTCTTTCCAGTGCTTGCGCTATTCGCCTGTACGAATTTGGTTCCTCCTTTTATCTTTGGTTCGACAGTTCTGTTGACTATGTCTCCGTGTGTTAAAAATAGTCATAGTCAGTAGTATTATACTTCATATGAGCCATGACTGTAAAGAAATAAAAAACTATCCCCACCCATAATGGGCAAGGATAGTTCTATATTCGCAATCATGCTACGGTGGATTACATTTCTTCTGCAATAACACCATCACGGCATACTAGCCTGTGATTACCTACGGCTGCCGCCTCTTCCTCACTGTGAGTGACCCACAAGCAAGGGATAGCCCATTCAGAAATAATCGCAACTAAATCTTGTTGCAGCTGTGCCCGTAAGTTTACATCTAAGGCGGTCAACGGTTCGTCTAGGATAAGTAGCACTGGTTTAGAATACAGTGCTCGTCCTAATGCCACCCGTTGTTGCTCTCCACCAGACAAGCCTTTGGCTTTCTTTTTAAGGTGCGGTGTCAATCGCAAACGCTCCACAATATGATCGGATAGCTCCGGAGAACCTTGTTTACTATACCGAATATTCTCCTCTACCGTCATATGTGGAAATACAATATTGCCTTGCGGCATATAGCCAATGTGGCGGTCTTGGGTAGGTGTAACCCTCCCCTTTTCGAACCATACCACATCATTGGCTGTAATCCTACCTTCTTTCGGTGTCAACAACCCACATAGAGCTTTCAAAAATGTAGATTTTCCACTTCCAGAAGGGCCCATCAATGTAGTAATACCTTCTTGTAATGTACCTTGGGCTTTCACAACAAAAGTACCTCGTTCTATGACGATATCAAAGGAAATCATAGTACCTCCTTACCGATTTGAGAAGAGGGAACCTTTGGTCAGACCTTGAATGGCCCACACAAGCCCCAATGTTAAAATACAAATATAAACGACAAGTTCAAAGGCGCCACTGTAATCGCCAAATTCCACTAAAGAATAAATGGCTAACGGCATCGTCCTTGTCACACCCGGAATGTTACCAGCAATCAATATGGTGGCACCAAATTCCCCTAGTCCTCTGGCAAAGGATAGGATGGATCCGCTGAGAATCCCCTTCCAAGCCAAGGGTAAGGAAATGGTCCAAAATACACGGAACTCTGATGCTCCTAACGTGCGTGCTACATCTTCCATGTCGCTATCAATGGCCGCTAGTGCTGTTCGTACGGACTGATAGAACAGAGGAAAGCTGACCACAGCGGATGCAATAATAGCACCTAGTTTAGAGAACACCACCCGAATACCGTGCGCTTCTAACCACGCCCCAAAGGCATTGCCTGGAGAAAATATGATGAGCAACACAAAGCCCAATACCACTGGCGGTAATACCAAGGGCAAGGTAAAGAAAGAATCGATCAAAGATTTTCCCGGAATGGCATGGTGTTTCATCACATAATTTAGGATAAGACCGAAGACCATATTGATCAATAAGGCGATGAACGCCACTTCTATGGATAACTGTAAAGCTATCATTGTTTAGCTGGTTCAGCGAAGCCCCATTTAGCTAATACTTCAGCAGCTTCTTTGCTCATTAAGAACGTATAGAAATCTTCTGTTAATTTGTTTTGGTTCTTTTTCACTACACCGATAGGATACTCGATAGGTGCATGTAATTTACCATCTACTGTAGCAGAAATATCTACTTTATCTTTCAATGCCACTGCATCTGTTTTGTACACAAATCCTACATCCGCTGCGCCTTCTGCAATGTATGCGCCTACTGCTTTTACGTCTTTCGCGAATACAATGTTAGGTTCTACAGCATCCCACAAGTTCGCTTTTGTTAAGGATTCTTTTGCATATTTACCAGCTGGTACTGTTTCTATTGTGCCGATAGCTACGCGTTTTGCATTAGCAATATTATCCAATGTTACGGCATCTTTACCTTTTGGTACAATCATTACCAATGTGTTAGCTACGAATGGACGAATGTTATCCATTAAACCTTTTTCATTTAATTGGTCCATATTCTTTTTATCTGCAGAAATGAAGAGACTAGATGGTGCGCCACCTTCAATTTGTTGACGCAATGTACCAGAACCAGCATAGACAATATTTACTTGTTCAGGTTTTAAATTGTGTTTTTTCACATAGTCTGCTTTCAACTCTTCCAATGCACCCTGCATACTAGCTGCTGCAGATACAGTGATAGTTTCATTTGTAGATGGTTCTGTAGACGTTGTTGCCCCTTGTTGTCCACCGCAGCCAGCCAATGCTAGCACGCCTGCCATCAATACACCCATTAACCAATTACGCTTCATAATGATATCCTCCTTTTTCAATCATATACATAGAAGCTTACTACATATTCTTAATTATACTCGAATTAAAAAAATAAAGAAATGATTTTCCTTACATGTGATACAATAAAGATGACAACTATACAACCTAAGGAGGTTATTTTTATGGAGCTATTTCTTCATATTATTCTCACCAGCATTATTCCCATTTTATTACTTACCCTCATGGGGGTTCTCTTGGACCGCTGGTTCCACCTCGATTTACGAACGTTAAGCAAGCTGAACTTTTATCTATTTTTGCCAGCCTATATTTTGAAATCCTTTTACGTCACCGATTTGACCCGTGAAAGTTTCGAAATTTTCGGCTGTGCTCTCATCATCTTATTCGCCAATTCTGCCCTAGCAGGCATTGTCGCAAAATGGCAAGGCTACAATTTAGGCAAAACAGAAATCGTCCGCAATGCGGTGATGTTCTCCAACATCGGCAATCTAGGCGTAGCGTTGGGTACCTTCGTCTTTGCCAATGAGCCCTACGTTATCGATGGGGCGACACCCTATTTGCATGACGGAGTCATCGCCATTATAGCTACTTTCATTATCCAAACCATATTCTGTAACTCCCTCGGTTTCTACCAAGCTGGGAAAGGGCAATTGAGCACGGCAGAGTCCTTGCGCACTATCTTGCACATCCCGATTATGTATTGCGTGCCTATTTCTATTTTGGCCCATTACTATAGTCCCATCGATTTGACTCAAACCATCATCTGGGGACCTCTAGACATTTTCGGTCGTTGCTTTGTAGGAGCTGCTATGCTGACCCTAGGAGTGCAACTAAACCGTACGCCTTGGAACTTCCTAAAAAAAGACGTTATGATTACATCCTTCTTGCGCCTCATTGCAGGCCCTCTATTGGCGCTTATTGTGGTGCTCCCAGTAACGATGTACTACACACCGTTAAGCGCTATTGCCGCACAGAGTATCATCATCGCCTACTCCGTGCCATCTGCGGTAAACACAGCCCTCATGGCAGTGGAAATGAACAACAATCCAGAACTAGCCACACAAATCGTACTAGCAACTACAGTTCTTTCCTCCTTTACTATGCCCCTAGCCATTTTATTGGCATACTATGTGTTCCCTTTATAGCTAACAGATTGGCATGTCAATTTGCTTGAGATAGTAAACAAATAAACGTATATAGGTACATTCTAGGTCTACTATGTAACTGTATAGCAGACAATTGTCTAAATCAATAACGCTACATAAAAACCATGCAATACCCTGTTCTCTCATACAAGCATAAAACTCTAGAAAGCCTATCTGACCATGTATTAATACATGGTCAGATAGGCTTTTTTACATGCAAAAAGGGTTGCTTACGCAACCCTTGCATTCATCGTTGGTTATTGATGACACACGTGTTCCAATCCTTGACGGATTAATACGATCACATGGTCGTCATTCAATCGATACCAAGCTGTTTTTCCTTCTTTTCTGAATGTTACTAGTCTTGCTTGACGCAACACACGTAACTGATGAGATATAGCTGATTGTCCCATATCCATAGCATCTGCAATTTCAGTTACACACATTTCCTTCTGAAGCAGATGTCTAACAATACGCAACCGCGTTGGATCACCTAGGACCTTAAATAGTTCAGCTAACAATTGTGTTTCCAACTCTTGTTGATTTGTTTCCATCTTAACCTCGCTATCAAATAGTAGTATTTAACCGCCCTAATTAGAGTTCGGTATTACTATTATATCATCTTTTTCCTGTTCTGTATCGCCTATTTTTTCTAAAAGTATGCGAGAATCTTTTTCTTGATCCACCACACTCTCCGGTGTAGCCAATTCCAATGGTACACCCTTGGCATAGACACCGGTAACTACGCCATAGCCATCACGCAATTTTAAGGTTCCAATCAAAGTTCCTCGATAATTGGTATAGAATTTACTGTCTACTTTGTTGAGATCTACTTTCACACGATTGAAAGGAATGGAAAACTCCACCACTCCATGGTCGAACTTTTTCACATTCACTCGGATGTATTCGTCATCGGACGGCTTTGTGTCCGTAGCGCTAGTGACTTGCAAGACACCGGTCGACTTCGGAGACACCACTACATAGACTTCTTGCCCTACTTCTGGCGTGGTTGAGCCTTCCCAGTTCGCATAAGAACCTAAAAATTCTACTTCTAAATAGTCTGACGGCACCCAGCCAATATGACGGTTGACTTTCACCGGCCACTGGTATTCCGTGCCCCCTTGTAACAAGGTCGTGTATCGTTGCTGAATGTAAACTTGACTCACTATAGCAACGATGGCAGCAAGGGCAAAGAAAATCCATTTTTGATATCGTATCATCATATGTTCTCCCTCCTTGCTGTACGCTCCTCATGTTCTGGCCCTACTTGTGTACTCCCTACTCTTTCCATTAGGTCTTCACCCGCACGATCCATGCCGTTCTGTACCGCATCTTCTGCTACATGTCCTAAGGCATTTTCTGGAGTAGTTTCGTCCGTACTTTCTGTCGACCTTAGTAGTGTGGACGTATCGCTTCCATCCTGTACATAGCGACGAGCTTGACGAACTCGTTGATTCAATTTGTTCCGCTGCGTCCGTTTCCGCCACAAGTACAAGGCATTGATAGCTAGCACGATAATACCCAAAACCACAAAGGATACGCCCCGTTCTACAAAGGTAAAGCTAGGGTCAAAGAACCGCGCTCCAAACATGGCAATCAAGGTCACAATGGCACCGTTTAAGAGGCTCACTTTTTTAATCATTGTGCCTCGTATAAAAGTCCCCAATGCGGCCACTAAGATATAGGCATTGAATAGTATGGACGTCGCAATCGGCGTCACTCCAGAGATGACTAAGATGTAACACCCAAAAATAATGAAAGGAATCATGCCGATACAGGCTTCAATTCGTTTCGCCGCGATCAATCGTCTGAGTAACAGTAAAGCTACCCCTAAACTCAATATCATGCAGAGCCAAAGCCACCATGCCATAGTACTTTCACCAATACGAATCCAAGTACCGATGTACGTTCCTTCCACAAGGGTATACAGCAAGGCAATGGCCCCCACCCCCTTACAAGGGAGAGCCAATAGGGTAATCTTCTGTTCTAGCGTACCTAATGCATAGGTCACAGCCCCGAGGACGCTGATGAAGAACAAGTTCATTTGCGGTTCATAGGTCGAAAGGGTGAAAAAGACCTCCCCAAAGATAGCTCCTATGAACGTCCACGATACGGGTACTAGCAAAGGATCTTGTAATTGTTGATGTCGCCCAAAGCGACGGATATAATAGGGCACGGCCAAGAGCAACAAGCCGCCTACTGCCACAGGTCCTACCCAGGCACTTAAGGCATGATTGGAAAAACTCCAGCCTAAGACACCGATTAAATACAGTATCATGCCCAACGCCGAGTCCAAGATATAAATAATCGGTAAGGAACAACAAAGAATGATGAGCACGTATAAACCGATGTACTCCCCCGTATAATAGGTGTCCGCCACCAACAAGGTCACCGTTGTAAGCACCGCCATATAGATAACAGTAATGGCCTCTGCCACCACACTAGCTGGCTTGGCTTTCCACACGCCACCGCCCACAATGGCAATGGCTAGTGAAAGAATCCCCAAGGACCAGTCAAAGCGACCATTCGGAGAAAATCCATACCAATACCCTGCAAAGAGTAAAATGATGCCCAGCAAAATGAGGGCTGCCCCACCTAAGACGGTAATAAGTCGTGTCCAAGATGGTCCCTCTCGAGGAATAAAGCCATACTTAGCTTGTAGTTGATGGCTTTGTTCTTCTGAAATGAGCCCCTCCTGTCTCCACTGCTCTAGCTCATTGTGTAACCACCGTATATGTTTTACTTTCATACACCTCACCATGAAAAAAGGCTTTGCTCCTAGAACAAAGCCTTGTATCCTTTTTATTTAACAATCAATACCGGACATGTGGAATGGCTAGTCACATAGCTACTTACACTACCCATAAATAAACCTTTTAATGGCCCTAATCCACGGCTCCCCATAACAATTAAATCTGCGTCGTATTTTTTAGCCACCGCTAATACAGCAGGTCCCGGAGATCCCACTTCAAAGACGCATTTTACCTTCATATCTGCTGGCACATCTTCCGCTACTTCACTTAAGATTTTTTTGCCAGTTTCTTCCATATCTTCTGCAATTTGTTCTGATACATAACCGCCACTAATCGGAGTTTGGTCAAAATTAGAAATCGCCGACACAATATTGGCTACATGAACCAAAATCAATTCCGCATCATTACGCTTTACAATCGCCAATGCATGCTCTAACGCGCGTTTACCATTTTCCGAACCATCAGCAGGAACAATTATTTTTTTATATTCCACCATAGTAAGACCTCCTCCATAACGTCACTGTGCTACTATGCCATGTGTCTATATCGTATACTAAAAGAATTCGACATAAACTTGAAAATTCCTTTTTTACACTTATATTTTATAATAAATACTCTAAGTAGGCAAATTAAAGTTGGATATACCCTGAAATACTTATTCCATCTTGAAGAAGATTATTATCTTACAATCCAGCTACCATCAGAAAGACTTCCTTCTCTATAAATTCTTCCTTCTTTTTTCAATGCATCAATATCTCTTTTTATTGTTTTATCAGATACATTCAACAAAGTACTCATTTCTTTAATTGTATATTTAGGGTTCTTTTTTATCAATTCTACAATCATTGGCCGTCTCTCATTAAGTTTTAGCTTTTCGGGAGCATCCTTTGGGACATCCTTTGGGACATCCTTTGGGACATCCTTTGGGACACCCTTGGGTGCATCTTCAATATAGTTTCTATTATATAAAGTTACTATCACTTTATTCTCGGAAACATTATATTCTGGTATTTTATCAAATCCCTCATAAGCCTTAAAAATTCTTCTTACTCCCGAAGCGTAATTTTCTATTAGATCCACCT
>CAUUJQ010000014.1:0-11326 GCA_963545445.1 uncultured Veillonella sp.
GCAAAACCCCACGAGGGGGGCAGAAAATAAAAGAAAAACGGACGCCTACTGGAAAAGGGACTAAGCGTACGAGTACGGTTGCCTCCAAGGCGGCATCCACATCGAATCGAAGTGAGATCGTCGGTGGTGTGGTGATACTCTTGGCGGTGTTGGCTATGGCTGGCATGGCAGGGATAGATACGGGTGCCATAGGGAGTATTCTAAGTGGCATTTTTACCTATGGTTTTGGCCTCGGTGGTTGGGTTGTTGTCATCTGGGTTTTATATAATGGATGGTGCTTGCTCTATAGAGGGACATTGGCATCAATTACCAGAAAGGGACTGCTGTGCACGACACTATTGTTAGTTGTGTTGGTACAACGGGTACTGTGGAATGTAGACAGTGGCAGCGAACTAGAAACAACTGCATTGGCGGATAATGGCGGTGTGATAGGAGGCTTGCTAGGTGTTGCATTTAGAAATCTTCTAGGCGATATTGGAGGCATATTAGTGTCTGCTATGATTGGACTAGGTTGTGTGCTGAGTATGACACAATTATCCTTGCGAAGGGGGATTCACAAAGCGAAGGACACGGCCAGTGTAGGCCTAGAAATGGCACAAGAAAAAGCCACAGAAACGGCCAGTGCCATTCGTGAACAAGTCCATGAGTGGCAAGAAGAATGGCGTGAAGAACGTCGTAAAGCCTATGATCGGGAAAAAGATACACGGTATCCTAAAACGGAAGATATAGCTAGTACAGATACGATTGAAACCACAGAAACAGCAGTAGATACTGTTATGGAATCAGAAACAGGCGCACAATCATATAGAGATACATATGATTCCGGTGTAAATGCAGAAGAACAAGAGAATCAGATAGCCCATACACAGGTAGAAACAGCAGAATCTGTAGAACAGTGGGAGTCTGCTGTAGATACTGATCAGAGAACACAATATGTAGAACAGTTAGAGTCTGCTACAGATGCTGAGCAGGTTGGTATGGACGAAGTACAACATGCGATAGGTACTGAAGAATATGACAAAGCGATGCCAACAGATATGGAGTGGGAATCTACTGCCGGGTCGCCAACAATGGAAGCAGAAGACGATGCTTATGATGTGGAAGAGAGGGCTGACCATATATCAGGTGAAGTATATGCGACAAACCTAGATGAAAACAGCTATGATGACAACTACGAAGATAGTAATACAAACGATGACGAAACAGCACAAACTGATCTAGAACCAATTACACCACCGTCATTTTTACAAACTACTAGTTATGTAGAACCTTTGGTGGAAGTACCTACCATTGAAACGACGAAGGAAGATACAGCGGCGGTAGCGGTGAATACGGATGGGGTAGCACGTCCGAGAGCCATTGAACGACCGTACCAATATCCACCGTTGACAATGCTTTCACAGGGGAAATCAAATCCTGTGACGAGCGAAGAAGTGGCGCATAATGCAGTGTTGTTAGAGGAAACGCTAGATAATTTTGGTATTACTGCGAAAGTGGTCAATGCCACTCAAGGACCAACGGTAACACGGTATGAACTAGAACCTGCGAAGGGGACGAAAGTGAGTCGCATAATGGGCTTACAAGATGATTTGAAGATGAGTTTGGCCGCTGTAGACATTCGTATGGAAGCACCTATTCCAGGTAAATCGGCAGTGGGGATTGAAATTCCTAATAAGAATGTATCTGCTGTTCATCTGCGAGATGTGTTGGACTGTGAAGAGTTTCAACAAGCTAGCGGTGGTATCCCTGTAGGCCTCGGTAAAGATATTGCAGATATGCCGGTGATTACCGACTTAGCTAAAATGCCACATCTATTGGTGGCAGGATCTACCGGTTCTGGTAAATCCGTGTGCGTCAATACATTGATTTCTAGTATCTTGTTTAGCCGTAAACCAGATGAAGTGAAATTGATTTTGGTAGACCCTAAAATGGTAGAATTATCCGTGTATAACGGCATTCCACATTTGATGTTGCCAGTGGTAACAGATATGAATAAAGCGGCGGCTGTTCTTCGTTGGGCAGTTCGTGAAATGGATGCCCGCTATATGACATTGGCTACGGCTGGTGTACGGAATGTAGCAAGTTATAACAAGCAAAATCCGACGAAGTCGATGCCTCTGATTTTAATCATTATCGACGAGTTAGCGGACTTGATGATGACGAATCCAGATGTGGAAGAATCCATTGACCGTTTGGCTGCCAAAGCGCGTGCGGCTGGTATTCACATGGTACTGGCAACGCAACGTCCATCGGTGGATGTGATTACCGGTAAAATCAAAGCCAATGTGCCGAGCCGCATTGCTTTCACAGTGGCAACCCAAATCGATTCGCGTACCATCCTTGACCAAGCGGGGGCAGAGCGCCTCTTAGGTCGCGGTGATATGTTGTTCAATCCGATTGGGGCGAACAAGCCAATTCGTATTCAAGGGGCTTTCATTTCTGATGAAGAAGTGGAGGAACTCATTGCGTTTGTAAAAGGGCAAGGACAGCCGGAATATGATGAAATTATGATGGCTGAAACGGATAAAGGTGCTGAAAGTTCTGATGCGGTCGGCAGTGAGGAAGAGCAAGATGAGCTATTGGAACGAGCAGTTCAAATTGTGCTAGAACAGCGCAGTGCCTCAGCCTCGATTTTGCAACGTAGACTACGGGTTGGTTTTTCCAGAGCGGGTCGATTAATCGATACCATGCAGGATATGAAGATTATTGGACCACCTACGAATAGTAGTAAAGGTCGCGATATTTTGATGGGAGAAGATCAGATTCGAGAACTGTATTTCCCTAATTTTACAGTAGATTAGTGTAGAGTGCCATTTGCGTTATGTAGATGGCACCTATATGTATAGGAGGTTCTATGGCATCGATTGGCGAAGAACTAAGACGCGAGCGTCAACGACGCGGTTTAACATTAGAACAAGTAACAGATGTATTACATATAAAAGTAGCTTACCTTCATGCCTTAGAGCATGATGAATATAATCAGATTCCTGGATCGATTTATACAAAGGGATTTATTAAAAATTACAGCGATTTTTTAGGCCTTGATAGTCGAAGATTGGTGGATACGTTCAAAAATAAAGTAGGCGAATCCTTGACCATTCCTAAACGTCGCTTGGTTGTGAAAGAAGATACAGCAGATGTATTGCGGGAACAAGAGTTAATTGAAGAGCCGAAACAACGGTTGACATACCAAGGCCGTCAAGCGCGACGTCAACGAACTTTGATTAGAGAACGATTCATTCTAGCTGTGATACTCGTGCTGATAGCCTTGTTTCTAGGTTGGCTATTTTTCGTGTAATACAACATAAGGAATCGTATGAAAGAACAATATTTAATTACTACAAAAGCAGAAATGGAAGAAGGAGGGTGGGCAGAATTAGATTTTGTCATCATTAGTGGTGACGCCTATGTGGATCATCCTTCATTTGCTCCTACTGTCATTGGTAGATTGCTAGAATCCTATGGCTATCGTGTGGGCATCATAGCCCAACCGGATTGGAACGATGTGAATGCCTTTAAAGTGTTGGGAAAACCTCGCTTGGCATCCTTAGTCACAGCGGGCAATCTAGACAGTATGCTGAATAAATTTACAGCGGCGAAAAAACACCGTAGGGATGATGGTTATTCTCCGGGAGGTGAATCGGGGCGTCGCCCTGATCGAGCTACGGTGGTTTACGCCAATCGTATGCGAGAAGCCTTCAAAGGGGTGCCCATCGTTATTGGCGGTATTGAAGCAAGTTTGCGAAGATTTGCGCATTACGACTATTGGTCCGATACGGTGCGCCGTTCGATTTTAATTGATAGCAAAGCAGATGTCCTTATTTATGGAATGGGGGAAAAACAAATTCTTGAAATTGCAGAGGCTTTGGATAAAGACGAGTTACCAAAGCGATTGCCTTCTATCAAAGGAATTTGTTACATTGCTAACGCAGTGCCAGAAAAGGCCATCGAATGCCCTTCTTACGAAGCGATTTCCTCTGATAAAGTTGTATTTGCCCAAGCTTTCAAAATGCAATTTGATGAACAAGATCCATACTACGGAAACACGGTGGCACAGGGTCATGGCAATCGCTATGTTGTGCAAAATCCCCCTGCCTTGCCATTAACACAGAAAGAGATGGACCATGTGTATAGCTTGCCCTATACAAGAAAGTGGCATCCTATGTATGATGCAGCAGGCGGGGTGCCTGCCTTAGCAGAGGTACAATTTAGCATTACTAGCCATCGAGGTTGCTTTGGCAGTTGCTCTTTCTGTGCCATAACGAGCCATCAAGGTCGAATCATTCAAAACCGTAGTCATGAGTCGATTTTAGAAGAAGCTAATCGTATGACCACAATGGATGGGTTCAAAGGGTACATTCATGATGTGGGTGGCCCTACAGCGAACTTCCGTCATGTGGCGTGTGAAAAGCAACTCAAAGTAGGTGCTTGTAAGGGGAAAACATGTGCTGCGCCCAAAGCATGTCCGCAACTGAATACCAATCATGATGACTATGTGAGCATTTTGCGAAAAGTTCGTAAGGTGAAAGGCGTGAAAAAAGTCTTTGTCCGGTCGGGACTTCGCTATGACTATGTATTAGATGATAATAATAAAGACTTTGTACGAGAATTGTGTGAACACCATGTAAGCGGTCAGTTAAAAGTAGCTCCTGAGCATGTATCGGAACATGTAACGACCATTATGGGGAAAGCCAATAAAAGTTACTTCTTAAAATTCAAATCTTGGTTTGATGAAGCAAATCGCAAATTAGGAAAACAACAATTTTTGGTGCCTTACTTTATGAGCTCTCATCCAGGTTGTACCTTGGAAGATGCCATTGAACTGGCAGAGTTTTTACGAGATCAAAATATGACACCAGAACAGGTGCAAGATTTTATTCCTACCCCAGGTAGTTTATCAACGGCTATGTACTATACTGGTATCAATCCATTGACGGGTGAGTCAGTGTACGTGGCCAAAAAAGGTAGAGATAAAGCCATGCAACGGGCTTTGATGCAGTACAAACGAGAAGATAATTACGACTTAGTAAAAGAGGCGTTATTAAAAGCTAATCGTAAGGACTTAATCGGGTTTGGACCACAATGTTTGATTCCTCCTCGAAATATTCGTAAGAATAGTGCTGCAAACTCTGCAAAAGGAACGAATGGAAATCGCAAACAAGGTAATACGCAACCTTCTAGAAATAGCCCTAATACGTTCCGTTCAAAGGGGGAACAGAAATATAGTGGTTCTAAAATTGGCATAGGTTCTAGGAAAAATAAAGGAATGAAAAAAAGGAATTTTACTCGGTAATAGCTAATTTATAAAGGAGGTGAATCTATGAAACGAATGCGCATCATGACTCTTTATTTGGTGGTGCTAGTAGGGATGTTTACACTAGGCCTATGGTTAAATGACATGAAACAAGACCAAGTAGATCGGCCAGTGGTATCTACGCGAGCGGAGATTACCGTCTATACAGATGGAGACCCTACTTTGATGGCACTCATTGGTGAAGCCTATGAAAAGGAATCGCAAGTCCGAGTTCATATTATCCCGATTCCAGCGAAACAAATGGGAACACGGTTGGCATTACCGGAAGGGGAACAACAAGGAGATGTAGTCATTTCCACCACATCGAACCTAGAAGAAGGTGTTGCCCATGGAGCGTTTCATAGATTACCTCATACACTGACACAAGGCGTAGTAGAATCGTTTCATGGGACGAATGAAAACTGGGTTGGTATCTGGTATGACCCCTATGTATTGGCCTTGCATGATTCCTTTTACACCAATCAGGGGCGGTATGTGAATACGTGGTTTTCCTTGGCCTATACGGGGCCCTGGCGTATTGCTGTCACAGATTTTGTGGCCGATGAACAAGCGGTGACATTGCTCAACACCTTTGGTGCTATCTATGGACAGGAACGAACAATTTCCTACTTTGATAGTTTGCGACCTCGCATTGTACAATATGCGAAGGCCTTGCCTTCTTCCGTAAGGATGGCAGCCATTGGAGATGTACAAGTAGGCATCGGACGCTATTCGGATGCGAAATTGTATGAGGTTCACAAATATCCCATTACCATCCTCTATCCAAGAGAGGGTACACCCTTTACGATGATGGGGGTAGGGATATTGAAAGGGTCCTCCAATGTAGGGGAAAGCGAGGCTTTTGTGAGTTGGTTACTTTCAGAACGATTACAGGCAACGTTGAAAGAATCGGACCACTATTATTTGCCTACCATAGAGGGGTTAGACACCCAGCGAGATCGTCAAGGGAATCCCTTAGCACTTTGGTTCGGTGAGTTAGAATCAAAGGAAGCACATAATTTATTACAAGAATGGATACGACAAGTGCGTTTTAGAAAGGATACAGAATGAGTAAGTTGTTAGGGTATATTAGTTTAGGTTGTGCCAAGAATTTGGTGGATACAGAGGTGATGCTAGGGGCCTTGCAAGATCATGGCTATGAAATTACAGAAGACTTAGAAAAAGCTGAGATTATCATCATTAATACATGTACTTTCATCGAGAAAGCAAAGGAAGAATCGATTAATACGATTTTGGAAGCTGGTCAATACAAGCAATTTGGTGATTGCAAAGGGTTGATCGTAGCCGGCTGTTTAAGCCAACAATACCAAGAAGAGTTGTTTACAGAAATTCTAGAGATCGATGCCTTAATTGGCACAGGATCTTGGAATCGTATTATGGAAGCTGTGGAGGCAATTCAAGCTGGACAGCGTATTTGCATCATGGATAGCATGACGAATATGTATGATGAAGGAATGCCACGGATGATGACAACTCCAGATTACAGTGCGTATGTAAAGATTTCAGAAGGGTGTAATAATGGATGCACTTTCTGTATCATTCCTAAGGTGCGTGGCGCTTACCGCAGTCGTTCTATGGAGTCTATTGAACGAGAAGTGCAACAATTAGCAGAAGCTGGTGTCAAAGAAGTGGTGCTTATTGCGCAAGATACTACGTACTATGGAGCCGACTTAAATAATGGCACACCATTGCTATCAGAGTTGCTACGTCGATTGGCAAAGATTGATGGTATTGAGTGGATTCGCATGTTGTACTTATATCCAAAACATTTCTCCGATGAATTGTTAGAAACGATTATGACGGAGCCAAAAGTGTGCAAGTACATTGATATGCCATTGCAGCATATCAATAATACTGTATTGCAACGAATGAACCGCAAGGATACGCGAGAAAATATCGTCGCTTTGTTGCATAAAATACGCAATCGTAGCGAGCATATTACACTTCGTACGTCTCTCATCGTAGGCTTCCCAGGAGAAACGGAAGAGCAGTTCCAAGAATTGGCAGACTTTGTGAAAGATATTCGATTCGACCACATGGGCGTATTTACCTATTCCCAAGAAGACGGAACACCGGCAGGTATGATGGAAGAGCAAATTCCAGAAGAGATGAAAGAAGAGCGTTACCATGCGTTGATGGCGATTCAAGCACAAGTGTCGGAAGAACATAATCGAGATTTAGAGGGAACCATTCATCAGGGGATGGTTGAATCTATTGATGAAGTAGAGCCAGGCAAGTTCTTGGCGCGAGGCCGCTTGCAAATGCAGGCTCCAGATGTGGATGGCAATATGTATGTAGAAGATGTAACAGGACTTTCAGAGGGCGACATTGTGACAGTGAAAGTATCACAAGGGTTTGCCTATGATGTAGTAGTAGAAACTGTATAGGTGGTGATAAGATGATCGTAGAATTAATCTCTACGGGGTCGGAGTTATTACTAGGACATATTGTGAATACGAACGCAAAATGGCTCAGTGAAGAGTTAAATCGGCGAGGCTATTCTGTGACGTATCAGACGACGGTAGGGGATAACCCAGATCGTATGAAGGAAGTGTTTCAACGGGCTGGAGAACGAGCTGACATTGTCATTAGTTCTGGCGGCTTAGGAGCTACCCAAGGAGATATTACTCGTAAGGCCTTGGGGGATGCTTTGGGATTGCCATTGGTGTACCATGAGGAGGCAGGCCGTGAGGTGGATTCCTTTTATGAAAGACAAGGTCGTGTGAAGCCCTATGAATCCGATAGAGATCGGTACTTACCGAAGGGGGCCACAGTCTTGCATAATCCTGTAGGCGTGGCACCTGCAGTGGTGGTAGAACAAGAGGGAACGGTGTATATTTTACTGCCTGGACCTCCTTCGGAACTACAGGGGACGTTTACAGAGAGCGTGGTGCCATTTTTGGTAGAACGCTATGGCGACCAAGGAATCATTAGTTCCGAACGGTATGCCGTCTATGGCTATCGTGAAATGGAATTAGAAACGGCATTACATGACCTCATTGAAGAACAGGGGAATCCGACGATAGCTTTGTTAATTAAATCCGGTTATATTGAAATTCGATTGACCGCGAAAGGTGAAACCTTGGAGGCCTGTCATCAATTACTGACACCGTGGAGAACTATTTTACATGAACGGTTAGAGTCGATTCGCAGTTTAGACACTAGCGTGTTAGAGGACTTTCACCGGCTGGCACTAGCCCAAAACATTACGATTGGCACCGCCGAATCCTGCACGGGAGGCTTGGTGGGTAAAACCTTGACGGATCTAGGTGGCAGTAGCGCCTATTACCAAGGTGGCATTATTTCCTATGCTAATGCCATAAAAGAGCAAGTCCTAGGTGTATCTCCTGAGACACTTCGTAAGTATGGCGCTGTCAGTGAAGAAACGGCGATAGAGATGGTTCAAGGCGTATTCCGTGTATTGCACACCGACTATGCCATCGCCACCACTGGTATTGCAGGCCCCGGCGGTGGTAGCCGAGAAAAACCGGTAGGCCTCGTATATATTGGCATAGGTACACCGCAAGGTGTGACTGTGCATAAAGAATTATTTATTGGCAATCGTGAAAGTATCCGCCAAAGCGTGGTGGAGAAGGCGATTCAATATATGTATTTAGAAGTATTAGAAAGGGAACAACATGGCACGAGATAAATCGAAAGAAACAGCAATTGATATGAAAGGTGGATCTCAAGAGGACCGTATGAGAGCCTTAGAAGGGGCTTTGAAACAAATCGAAAAAGACTTTGGTCAAGGTGCGATTATGCGCATGGGTGAAGCGGCTGATAAAATGAATATTGAAGTCATTTCTACTGGCGTATTGGCATTGGACTTAGCAGTCGGTGTGGGCGGTTTTCCAAGAGGCCGTATTATTGAAATCTATGGACCGGAATCTTCTGGTAAAACAACAGTGGCTTTACATGCAGCGGCAGAGGCACAACGCAATGGTGGCGTAGTAGCCTTTATCGATGCGGAACATGCCCTAGACCCTGTGTACGCACAAAAATTAGGGGTAGATATTAATAGCTTGTTGATTTCACAACCAGATAATGGTGAGCAAGGACTAGAAATTACAGAAGCTTTGGTTCGCTCTGGTGCAGTAGACCTTATCGTAGTGGACTCCGTAGCAGCGTTGACACCAAAAGTAGAAATCGACGGTGAAATGACAGATGCTCATGTGGGCGTTCACGCTCGTTTGATGAGTAAAGCATTGCGTAAATTGACAAGTTCTATTAGCAAAACTAGAACTGTTATTATTTTTATCAACCAATTGCGTGAAAAAGTAGGTATCATGTTTGGTAATCCGGAAACCACAACAGGCGGTCGTGCGTTGAAATTCTACTCGACTATCCGTCTAGATGTGCGCAAAGGGGAAGCTTTAACATCTGCCAAAGAACATGTGGGCAACCGTACAAAAGTAAAAGTTGTAAAAAATAAGGTAGCTCCACCATTCAAAGTGGCTGAATTCGATTTGATGTTTGGTGAAGGAGTATCCTATGAAGGTACATTGATCGATATTGGGGCTAGCATTGAAGTGATTAAAAAATCTGGCGCTTGGTATTCCTATAATGGGGAGCGGATGGGTCAAGGTAAAGAAGCGGCAAAAGTATTCTTGAAAGAAAACCCTCAAATTGCAGAGGAAATCGACTCCATTATTCGCGATACCTTAGCAGCAGAACCATTAACAGTATTGGGCCATGATGATGAAGTAGATACCCCATCTGATACAGTGGATATGGAATAATGGTATATTCACCATCAAAGGTAAAAGAATGGACGGAGTCCTCTGTGATGGAACAAGCGTTGCGCCTCTTGGGGCCGCGTGCGTTAAGTACCGTAGAATTGCGCCGTAAACTGTCGCAACGAGGCGTGCCTAGCGAGTTGATTCAGAGAATAGAAGAGAAGCTATTAGACTTAGCTTATCTCGATGATGATCAACTGGCAGAGGATGCACTGAGAGCTTATATGGAAGCAGAAAAGTATAGCACCTATTACATTCGTGAAAGAATGCGAGAACGAGGACTAGAGGTTTCTTATGCATTAGATGACTATGATGAATGGTCTGTGGCGGTGAAATTGTTGGAGCAACGTTTTTCTATTTCTGATGAAGTGCTACTGGAGTCTATCGAAGCGGGGGACACAGAAAAATTGAGTAAGAAAAAAATTATATATTTTCTGAAAAATAGAGGCTTTTCTGTGAGTACCATCCAAAGTATATGTTATGAGTGGAGCTCCTACCTTGTGTAGGAGCTTATTCTATACGGGAGCTTGCCTTGACATTCCACGGTGTATGAACTAAAATTATAATCGCCTCACTACTAAGCAAAATAAAATTTAAAAGCAAAGTAGGCGAGAAACCGGGGAAGCGGATGTATCGACTTCTCCTTTTTTTATGCAAGTGGGAGGTGAACACGATTTTAGAATACAGCATTATTGCCGTAGTCATGGTATTAATTGGTCTTGGAGTCGGCTATTTATTGCGACGCAATATTGCAGAAGGCAAACTAAATAAAGCTGAAACAGAGGCTGCACGCATAGTTGCGGACGGTGAGCGCTTAGCGGAGTCTAAGAAAAAAGAAGCGTTACTGGAAGCAAAAGAAGAAATTCATAAATTGCGAGCAGATGTAGATAAAGAAAATCGAGAACGACGTAATGAATTACAACGTCTCGAACGACGGATTTTACAAAAAGAAGAGCAATTAGACAAAAAACTAGACAGTATTGAACGCAAAGAAGAATCCTTACATCATAAGGAACGCAATCTAGAAAAAGCGGAAGAGAAAATTGAAACATTGCATCAACAGCAAATGGAAGAATTGGAACGCATTTCCAGCTTGACATTTGATGAGGCGAAACAAATTCTATTGTCAAAAGTAGAACAAGAAATTCGTCACGATACCGCTGTGATGTTGAAAGAACTAGAACAACAAACAAAAGAAGACGCTGAAAAGAATGCTAGAGAAATTATTTCTATGGCCATCCAACGATGTGCAGCGGATCATGTGGCAGAATCT
>CAUUJQ010000015.1:0-11271 GCA_963545445.1 uncultured Veillonella sp.
ACACCTTGTGGTGTTTGTGAATCATGCCAACAAATGTTACAAGGACAAGCCTTAGATGTCATCGAAATCGATGCGGCATCCAATCGTGGTATTGATGAAGTGCGTGCCCTGCGGGAACAGGTGAACTTTTTACCTGTAGTGGGGCATAAAAAAGTATTCATCATCGATGAAGCTCATATGTTGACAAATGAAGCCTGGAATGCGCTGCTGAAAACTATCGAAGAACCGCCGAAACATGTGATGTTTATTTTTGCTACGACAGAATCAGAAAAATTGCCTGTTACCATCTTATCTCGATGCCAACGTTATACATTCCGCCGCATTACAGCGAAAGATATTACAGCCCATTTGCTACATATTGCAGAGCTCAGCGATATATCGTTGGATCCAGCGGCGGCGCAGGTCATTGCAGTCCACGCAGATGGCGGCTTGCGGGATGCGTTGAGTATCTTGGACCAATGTTCGGGCATGACCTCGGATACGATTACAGCTCCCTTAGTTGAGACTATGATTGGCTTGGTGAGCAAATCTTGGGTTTTAGATATGGTGGATATACTGAAAGCTGGTAATGGGGCGGCCTTGTTGCGAGCTGTGGATGAAGCCTTACAAATGGGGCGGGATGCACGACAAATCGTAACGGCCTTAGTAGAACATTTACGGGCTATGATCGTAGCAAAAGTGTTGCCAGATGCGGAAGAATTATTGGCTTATGACACGCATAAGGAGCGATTATTAGAACAAATAAAGGCAGTGTCTATAGAAGAGATTGGACGGTATATTAATGTGCTGCAAACGGTGCAAAATAACGCCAAACAAGTGGAAAACCCTCGCGTCATAGTAGAAATGGGACTACTTTCACTATTGCAATTAGGAGGCGGATCATACCAAACTTTGGAAGGGCGATTGACGACGGTAGAACGGTTTGTGAACCGACAAGAAGATGTGTTGCTCCATAAACTTTCAGAGTGGGCAGAACAACGGCCAGTACTACCTGTAGCATCTGTAGCGGAACTAGCGGTACAACCCAAATACACATCGACAGTAGGTGCCATGGACGATGACGAGGGACCCATCCCAGAGATGATGGAAGACATGCCTGCAAAACAGGCAGTTTCCGGATTGGCACCAACAGGTACAACGGAATCACCTAAAGGAGCAAGCCTAGGAATGGCGGTTAAGCCAACGTTGCCACCGCCGGCTAAGCCGACATTACCACCACCGGCCAAACAGATGGTGCCACCTTCGGCGAAACAACCGTTGCCACCGCCTAAAGGGGGTGCAGGGTTAAGCCTTGGGGCGACCGCGAAATCCAAGACTTTAACGCAAGAGGTACAAGTGGGACAAAACATCGTGAATCCTCATGAATATAGCACGATTTTTGCAAACGTGATAAAATGGTTGAGAGGTCATAATTGTGGGTTATTACAGGCTATGTACCAACAAGGCAAGCTCGTCTATTTAGACCAAGAGCGAGCTGTTTTGGTGTTTTCCACAGCTGTGGCAGTGCCTATTTTAACCCAACCACGGCACATGCAGGACGGCAGCCGAGCCTTTCAACAAGTGGCAGGTCATGCAGTGACAGTGGAACCGATGGATAAGAATGATCCACGGGTACAAGCCTATGTGAAAGCGGCCGCTGGTGGCACAGCACAACCATCACAGGCCGCAGACAAGCCTGTCGCAGCACCGGTGGAGGCGTCTGCTCCGAAGGCGATGCCAAGTCCGGTGAAACCAGCGGAGGAAAGTCCTGTAGAGGAGAAACAACCAGTTGCGGAGTCCCTGCAAGAAGCTCCGAGCACAGAGGCGAAAGCCATTGAAAAACCACAGTATGTGGGAACAGCGGAGCCTATAAAAAAATCGAAAAAGGGCGCTGGCAGTGCCCCTACGAATGCGGAAGGCATCGTTGATGATTTTCTCACAGTCTATGAAAATCCAGAGGCCGTACTTAATCCGTATTATGAAGAGGAAACAGCAGGACATGGAGAGGCGGATATACGGAATTTACCGAAGTGGAGCTCTGCAGAGGCCAGTGATGAGGAAAAAGCAGATTCACTCATCTATGATGCATTGCAACACATGGAAGCCCATGGATATGATATTTATGTAGAAGAAGTAGACGACACGTCTAAGAGTTAAGAGGAGGTTCACTATGTTTGGTGGCGGTAATATGCAAGGTATGTTGAAAAAAATGCAAAAAATGCAAAAAGATATGGCGAAAGCACAAGAAGAGATTAAAAACTCTGTAGTGGAAGCGTCCATCGGTGGCGGTGCTGTATCTGTGACAATGAATGGAGAGCAAGAAGTATTATCTATTAAAATTGCGCCAGCAGCGGTAGATCCTGACGATGTAGAAGCATTGGAAGATTTAATCGTGGCAGCGGTAAACGAAGCCAATCGCAAAGCAAAAGAAGTGGCAGAACAAAAATTAGGGGCTGTAACAGGTAACTTGAAAATTCCTGGAATGCCAGGTATGTTCTAATATGACGAATCCTTTAGAACGATTAGTAGAAGAATTGCGCAGGCTCCCAGGGGTGGGAGCCAAGTCAGCAAGACGGTTGGCCTATCATTTGATCGAAGCCGAACAAGATGATGTACAGCGTTTGGTGGAAACTATTTTAGCGGCGAAAGAGGCCACACATCGGTGCTCTCAATGCTTTAATTTATCCTCTCAAGATCCATGTGAGTTTTGCGCTAGCTCGAAACGAGATAGGTCTATGATCTGCGTGGTAGAAACATCTCGAGATGTGATTGCCATTGAGCGAAGCGGCGACTACAAAGGCTTGTACCATGTATTAGAAGGGGCCTTGTCTCCTATCGATGGGGTAGGCGTAGAAGATATTCGCTTAAAAGAGTTGATGTTGCGCTTGCAAGATGAATCGGTACAAGAGGTAATTATCGCTACGGATCCAGATGTAGAGGGGGAAGCGACGGCCTTATACATTGCTCGTTTATTGCAACCAACGGGCATCAAGGTGACGCGCATTGCTCGTGGTATCCCAGTTGGTGGAGATATTGAATACGCCGATGAAGTGACCCTGAGTGGCGCTGTTTTGCATCGTCAAGAAATGAGGTAACAATGGATTATATAGTACAGGCTGTGGTAGCCATTATCGTGGCTTGGACCATCATCAAGGTAGCTTGGTTCACTGTCAAACGAGTGGCAACCAATATTTTCCTTGGCATGATTACTTATGCCATTGTAACAGAAGTATTCCATGTTTCTATGGATATGAATATTATGCTGTGGGCTCTAACAGCCGTGTTAGGCCCTATACCAGTGTTGGGTTTAGCCTACTTTCATTGGTAAGAAAAGGAGCAACTATGCAATCAAAGGAACGAACTGTTGTATTGAATGACGCACAACAACAAGTTGTGAATGAATTGGATCGAAATATTGTATTGCTAGCTTCTGCAGGAACGGGAAAAACAAATACATTGTCCCATCGAGTGGCGCACATCATAACATCCGGGCGTGCTACAGCGGAGGAAATTCTATGTTTAACATTTACGAACAAAGCGTGCCGTGAAATGAAAGACCGAGTAATTTCCATCGTAGGGGACGACGGGCAAGCTGTGAAAGTCTCAACATTTCACAGCTTTTGTTATACCATTTTGAAAGAAGAAGCAAAGTTACAAGAAGATTTGTTTCGAGAATTTCTTATTGTAGATGAAGAAGATGCGGCGGACCTGATTCGGGAAGCCTGGGCACCGCTTGTTCAACAATATTATGAAGAAACAAAACAGAAAGCCAAACTAGATATGTGGAAGATACAACCTATCATTGGCATGGTGAAAGAATATCGATCTGTATATGGCTGTTACTCTGCTGATTTAGAGGAAGATTATCGAGAGATAGTGCAACGCATGCAAGCAGATACATCGTTGTGGGAGAGTATCGATTGGGACGATAAAAATGGCTATGGGGCAGAACAGTTTTTTTTAGCCAAAGGTATCGATCTTTTACTAGCTTATGATCAAAAGTTGCGGGAATTAAATGGGCTAGACTTTGTGGACTTGATTACAAGGGTGCATCAAATATTCCAACACTATCCAGATATAGTTAAACGATGGCGTAGTAAATATAGCTACATCGCTGTGGATGAAATGCAGGATACGAGCGAGTTAGAATATGACATACTAAATACTATATGGAAAGGAAGCCATATTTTACTATGTGGAGATTACTTTCAAACGATTTATGAATGGCGTGGATCTAATCCGTGGAAGTTATTAAGACGATTTCAACAGGACTATGATCCAATTCATGTTGTTTTTCATGAGAACTATCGATCCAATCAAACATTGTTTAAGGCGTCATTCGCCTTCTTGAAGGATCTGTTTCCAGATCTAGTAAAAAAGTTGTATCAAGAGGAACCACATTCTGTATCGAAAACAGAAGGGGAAAAGATTGCACTCTATGAGGCGCGGAATGGAGAAACAGAAGCGCAGTATATATTCCGGGAGATTCAGCGGATTCGGGAACATGATGAAACGGCATCCATTGCTATTTTAGTGAGAGCGAATTGGCAAGCAAAATCGTTGAGTAACTTTTTAGGTCGCTGTAACAGCAACGTTCAAGATGGAAAAAGAGTAGAATTCATTTTGGTGGATGAATTTAAGTTTTTCCGACGAAAAGAAATCAAAGATGTGTTGGCCTTCTTCAAGTGTTTAGTCAATCCTTGGGATGTGATGAGCGTGAAGCGGATCATAAAGACCTTCGTACAAGGTGTGGGAGAACAAAAGATCAAAGAGTTAGCCAGTGCAGAGGTACGAAAAACTGGATTGCAGATTACAGATTTTATGAGTACAAAAATCTTTGAATGTGAGCCTTACGAGCAATTGGAGAGGGGGTTAGCAGCTAAGGACGTGGTGGTATTTGATGTGGAATCAACGGGCGTCAACATTATGGAAGACCGTATTGTACAAATAGCGGGCATACGAATCGATCAAGATGGGAATATTGTGTCTTCTTTTGAAGAGTTTATCAATCCTGGTGTATCTGTAGGTGATTCAGAACGGGTCCATCATTTTAGTGATGCCTATCTACAAGAAAATGGTCGAGAACCGAAAACTGTACTAGAAGAATTTAGAAAATTTGCAGATGGGGCCATTATTGTAGGGCATAATGTATACTATGACATTGGAATTTTAGAGCAAGAGTGCAGTCGCCATGATGTAGAGATGCCACGCATGCAAGCCGTGTACGATACATTAGATATCTATCGTCGTTTTTACCCGAATTTAAAGAATCATAAATTAGAGACTCTTAGCAAGCGCTTTCCCATTGACCATAAGTCTACGCATAATGCGATGGATGATATTATAGCGACAGCTAAATTGTTGGTGTATGCAATGAAAGAAAATATTCTTCCTACGAAGGCGCAACGAATGGGCTTTGTGAATAAATACAGGTCCTACTTCTCGGAGATTGCAGCGCGCATGGATGCGCTTCGAAAACAATGGATATATAAAAAACCTGGAGACATAGTCGTGTATATCATGAATGAGATGGGTGTATTCGATTATTATAAGAAGTTGGCACAATCGGATCGAATGGCGATGGCTCGAGTGGAAAGAATCAAAGAACTTTGTAAAATTATTCGAGAATTGGAAAAAGAAAACCCTCATTATGTAGGTAGAGATGGCGTGAAAGGAATATTGGAAATGGCCGCTTTACATTCTGGAGAGGGTATACACCAAAGAGAGGGAGATAACCGGATTCCGATTATTACTGTGCATCAGTCAAAGGGTAGCGAGTTTGATTACGTCTTTATTGCTGGTGCGCATGAGAAGGGATTCCCCGCAGAGCGCGCGATACAAGAGGATACCCTAGAAGAAGAGCAACGTGCATTTTATGTAGCCTTAACACGAGCAAAAGAGCATTTAACCATTACCTATGCAACGGGAGTCACAGGAAAACCTAGCCGTTTCCTTTTCTCAATTCCAGAAGAGTATATACGACGGATTCGGTAAGTAATATATACCGAATCATTTCAATCTATGCTATAATAAATTGTAAATAGCTTTTTACGAAAGTGTTATGATCTAATGGAGGCAATTCATATGGGAACCAATGTAGCAACAAGTATGGTAATTGGCACACAATGGGGTGACGAAGGTAAAGGTAAAATCGTTGACTATTTATCTGAACGCGCCGATGTGGTAGTGCGTAGCCAAGGCGGCAATAATGCAGGGCATACAGTGGTGGTAGATGGCAAGTCTTTCGCATTACGTTTATTGCCTAGCGGTATTTTATACGATGATAAAATGAATATCATCGGCACTGGTGTAGTAGTGGATCCAAAGGTATTATTGGAAGAGCTTGCAAATCTTGAAAAAGAAGGTAAAAGTGCAAAATCTTTATGTATCTCTGACCGCGCTCATGTGATTTTACCGTATCATAATCGATTAGATGAAGCGGAAGAATCTGTGAAAGGTGATGCAAAAATCGGTACTACAAAAAATGGTATCGGTCCATGCTATGCAGATAAAGTAAATCGTATCGGTATCCGCATTTGCGATTTAATGGATCCAGCGGTATTCGAGAAAAAATTAAAATTCAATGTAGAATTGAAAAATAAAATGTTAACAGCTGTGTATGGTTTTGAGCCAGTTAACTTTGAAGACATCTTGAAAGACTACTTAGGCTATGCAGAACAATTGCGTCCATTTGTAAAAGATACAAACTTTGCAGTTATCGACGCTATCAAATCCGGTAAAAAAGTATTGTTCGAAGGGGCACAAGCAACCATGCTTGACCTTGACCATGGTACCTATCCATTCGTAACAAGTTCCCATCCAGTGGCTGGTGGTGCATCAGTAGGTGCTGGCGTAGGACCTAACTATTTGAAAAATATCTTCGGTGTTGTGAAAGCCTACTCCACTCGCGTTGGTGAGGGTCCGTTCCCATCTGAGTTGTTGGATGAAACAGGAGAATATCTTCGTCAAACAGGTCATGAGTTCGGTACGGTAACTGGTCGTTCCCGTCGTTGCGGTTGGTTGGACTTGTCCGTAGTATCCTATGGCGCGGCATTGAACAGCTTGGATTACTTGGCGATTACTCGCCTAGATATCTTAGATGGTTTAGAGGAAGTGAAAATCTGTGTAGGTTACACACGTAATGGTGAACCAGTACAAGGATTCCCAGCAAGCCTAGATGTGTTGGCTGAATGTGAACCTGTGTACGAAACATTCCCAGGTTGGAAAACAGATATTTCTGGCATTCGCAAGTATGAAGAATTACCAGAAGCAGCTCGTCGTTATGTAGAGCGCATCGCAGAAGTAACAGGCGTACAAATCGGTATCGTATCCGTAGGTCCTGGCCGTGATCAAACCATTGATTTAGTCAATGTGTTTGCATGATATATGTTATAAAAAGACCCTGTATAGGGTCTTTTTTGAATTGTAGTAAAAACAAAGAGTGGCTATGCAAAAAGTGCAAGAATAAAATAAGTGATTATCTTGATAATATACGTCCATTGTAATATAAAAAAATAAGAATAAAAATTAAAATAAATATTGTATTGATGGATAAATGGTTAAAAATGCCCTAAAAATCTAAGCTTTATTGAGAGGATATATCAATTAATGTGGATAGATATAAAAAGAAGTTATAGTGGATTAATATACAATGCCAATGTTGCATATCTAAATAAATGTGGGGGATAAATATATTTTAAATTTAAAATAAAAAATAATCCCCTGTATTTTAGCACAAAAATAGGGTTTAGAAAATCGAATATACCAAATTAATATAGTAGGAATAGTCAATTGAGGTTGAATTAAAATTCCATTAGGTGTAAGATTAGTACGAAATGGCTACTGTATGCTTTTGTATCTATAGCCACCATGTCGACAATGGTTTTCAAAAATAATATCTATTCATAGTATGCAATAGGAGGCTTTATTATGAATCATTTGCACATTGCATTCTCTCACGATGCGCTACAAGACTTTGAAGATTGCATTACTCGTTTTGCAGTGACTTTAGATCAAACTGATTTTTCTGATGTAGCTGCGATTGTGATTACTGATGCAGATCATGAAGAAGTATTAAAAAACCCATTGATTGAAGCTCTTCGTATTCCTGTATTCTTAGTGAAAAAAGATGCGAATGCTACGATTAAACCTGAGTTTGTAGGTAAGATTACTCGTGTAATCGATGTTAATGAAGTGAATTACGAATTATATGTAAAACAAATTGAAGCGGCAGCTAAAAAGTATGAAGAAGATATGTTGCCTCCGTTCTTCCGTGCATTGGCAGATTACGTAGAAGATGGTAATTCTCAATTTGATTGTCCAGGCCATCAAGGGGGACAATTCTTTACTCGCCATCCAGCTGGTCGTGCATTCTATAATTTCTATGGTGAAAATTTATTCCGTAGCGATCTTTGTAATGCGGACGTTAAATTAGGGGACTTATTGATTCATGAAGGGCCAGCTTGTGATGCGCAGCAACATGCAGCACAAGTATATAATGCAGATAAAACATATTTTGTGTTAAATGGTACATCCTCTGCTAATAAAATGGTATTAAATGCACTATTAGCTCCTGGGGATATCGTTTTATATGATCGCAATAACCATAAATCTATTTCCCATGGTGCGTTGGTACAAGCTGGTGCAACCCCTGTATATTTAGAAACCGCTCGCAACCCATTCGGTTCTATTGGCGGTATCTTGGAACATTGCTTTAACGAAGAATATATTCGTAAATTAGTAGCAGAACAAAACCCTGAAAAAGCAAAAGCTGAACGCCCTATTCGTTTGGCTGTGATTCAGTTAGGTACATATGACGGAACTATCTATAATGCTCGTCAAGTGGTCGATAGAATTGGTCATTTATGTGATTACATCTTGTTTGACTCTGCGTGGGTTGGTTATGAACAATTTATTCCAATGATGAAAGATTGCAGTCCATTATTATTAGATTTAGGCCCTAATGATCCGGGTATCTTGGTTACACAATCTGTTCATAAGCAACAAGCTGGTTTTTCTCAAACATCTCAAGTACATAAAAAAGACTCCCATATTAAGGGGCAAGATCGCTATGTAAATCATAAGCGATTGAATAATGCATTTATGATGCATGCATCTACATCTCCATTCTATCCATTATTTGCAGCCCTTGATATTAATGCGAAAATGCATGAAGGAGAAGCAGGCAAATTATTGTGGAAAGATTGCGTAGAAACAGTTATCGATGCACGCAAAGCAGTTCTTAAAACTTGTAAATACCTTCGTCCATTAGTACCACCAGTTGTAAATGGTAAAAAATGGGAGGATGGAGATACTGCTGAAATGGCGCAAGATGTTAAATACTTTGCCTTCGAACCCGGCGCAAAATGGCACTCTTTTGAAGGGTATGGTGAAGGACAATACTTCATTGATCCATGCAAATTCCAATTGATTACACCGGGCATCAATGTAGAAACTGGAAAATATGAAGAGTTTGGTATTCATGCGAATATCTTAGCTAACTATCTTCGCGAACATGGTATCATTCCAGAAAAATGTGACTTGAATACAATTTTATTCTTGATGACTCCAGCAGAATCAAAGACGAAAATGGATGACTTGGTTGCACAATTAGTTCGCTTCGAACAATTAATTGAACAAGATGCACCGATGCAAGATGTATTGCCATCTATTTACTACAACAATATTGATAAATATAAAGGCTATACAATTCGTCGTCTATGCCAAGAAATGCATGATTTCTACAAAGCTCGCAATGTGAGCGAACTTCAAAAGAAATTATTCTTACACGAATACTTGCCTGAGTATGTAAAAACTCCTCAAGAAGCAAACTTTGACTTTGTGCGTGGAGAAGGAGAGTTAGTTCCTTTGACAGAAGCCGTTGGGCGTATGGCATTAGAGGGCGCTCTTCCATACCCTCCAGGAGTACTTTGCGTACAACCAGGTGAAAGATGGTCTGAAACTGCTAGAGACTATTTCTTAGCATTGGAAGAAGGTATCAATAAATTGCCAGGCTTTGCTCCTGAAATCCAAGGTGTTTATATTACAACTCAAGAAGATGGAACTAAAAAAGCCTTTGGTTATGTATTGAAAAATGAATTTGATAAATAGTTTTTATAATTAGGCCAAGCTAGGAGCTTGCTCCTAGCTGACCTTTTTAAGTGAGGTGCCTATGAGCAGCACAAGCGAAAATAAAATGAGCGTATTACAGCTTACTATTTTAACGGCTGTAAACATGATGGGATCTGGCATTATCATGCTTCCAACTAAGTTGGCGCAGGTAGGGTCGTTGTCAATTGTATCGTGGTTAATTACAGCCGTAGGTTCTATGGCTCTTGCATACGCCTTTGCAAAAGCGGGTATGTATAGTAAAAAAGGTGGCGGGATGGGTGGCTATTCCGAATATTCTTTCGGTAAAGCTGGTAACTTCATGGCGAACTATACCTATGGTGTGTCTCTTTTAATTGCGAACGTAGCCATTGCAATTTCAGCTGTAGGTTATGGTGCAACATTTTTAGATGCGAACTTATCTCCGTTTACAACAGCCATGTGGACAATTGCCACATTGTGGTTAGCTACAGTTCTTAACTTTGGTGGTGCTAGCATCACTGGTCGTGTATCTAGCTTTACTGTATGGGGTGTTATTGGGCCTGTATTTGTTATTTCCACTATAGGTTGGTACTTCTTCTCTGGACATTTATACATGGAAAACTGGAATGTAAACAACTTACCATTTAACGAAGCAGCAACTAATTCTATTGCTATGACGTTATGGGCATTCTTGGGGTTGGAATCAGCAGCAGCTAACTCTGATGCAGTTGACAATCCTGAAAAAAATGTACCAATTGCCGTACTTGGAGGTACATTAGGGGCAGCAGTTATTTACGTGTTATCTACTAATATTATGTTTGGTCTTGTACCAGCAAATGATTTGGTAAATAGTTCGGCTCCATTCGGCTTAGCATTTGCTAGCATGTTTACCCCAACAGTAGGTAAAATTGTTATGGGTTTAATGGTTATGTCTTGCTTTGGTTCTTTGCTTGGTTGGCAGTTTACAATTGCGAACGTATTCAAACAATCTGCAGATGAAGGTATGGTTACAATTACAATTGTTCAATCTTTATTGTCTTTGATGACAATGTCTGAATCCTTAAATGCACAATTTGAAGTATTAGTTAACCTTGCTGTTGTTACTAATATTATTCCTTATTTATTATCCATGGCAGCGATTATTGTTATTTTAAAATCTGCAGGTCGTGGTGGTAGTGAATTAAGTGGGACTACGTTTATTGC
>CAUUJQ010000016.1:0-11088 GCA_963545445.1 uncultured Veillonella sp.
GTACGTAAAAATCCAACGCCATTTGAAAAGATTGACTTCGAAAAAGATTATCCTAATGCTAAGATGATCAAATTGGAACAGAATTATCGCTCTACAAAAACCATTTTAGAGGCAGCCAATGCGGTGATTGATTACAATGAGGGCCGTCCCGAAAAGGTCTTGTGGACAGATAAAGAAGAGGGACCTAAAATTCGCCATTTTGAAGCCCAATCGGAACAAGAAGAAGGGGCTTTCATCGGAGATACTATAAAAAAACAAAAAGAAATTCACAATCGGAACTATGGGGATATAGCTATTTTATATCGGACGAATGCTCAATCTCGCGTACTAGAAGAATCGATGATTAAGCGGGGGATTCCCTACACTATGGTGGGTGGCACGAAGTTCTATGATCGAAAAGAGATTAAAGATATCCTCGCCTATTTGCGCATTTTGATGAATCCTTTTGACGATATTTGTTTACAGCGTATTATCAATGTGCCGAAACGAAGTATTGGTTTGACTACGGTAGGAAAACTACAGGATTTTGCAAGGGACACGAATACATCTTTATTTATGACCTTAAGCCAACTAGAACAGATTCCGACCATTAAAGGGAAAACAAGGGAAAAATTAGAAGATTTCATGGCTCTTATTTTCACCTTGGTTAACGAAGCAACGGAACTTTCAGTACAAGGCATCATTGAAGCAGTCCTAGATAGAACGGGATATGTGGTGGAATTGGAAATGAGTACGGACCCGCAAGACCAAGCTCGGTTGGAAAATATCGGGGAGTTAGTGTCTGTAGCGAAAGAGTTTACAGACGCGAATCCAGAAGGAACACTGCAAGATTTCTTAGAACAAGTTGCTCTAGTGAATGACGTAGATTCCTTCGAACAAGAGGAATCGAAAGTTACTTTGATGACCTTGCATGCGGCGAAAGGTTTGGAATTTCCAGTGGTATTCTTGGCGGGCCTAGAAGAAGGGTTATTTCCACATAGTCGGACCTTGATGAATCCAGAAGAAGTGGAAGAAGAACGGCGTATAGCCTATGTAGGGATTACACGAGCTGAAGAGGCGCTCTATGTGTCCAATGCAGCGACACGCACTGTGTTTGGTAAAACCACAAGTTATTTACCATCCCGATTCTTGAAAGAAATCCCAAGTGAATTGATTGAAGAATTACGTCCGAAACGCACTGTGAAAGAAGAATTACAGCGAAATGTACCATTCCATCAATCGGTAGCGAATCGGACTGTAAATAAGCCGATTATCCGCAACCCACAAGTGGTCGATTGGGCTGTAGGAGATACGGCTATCCACTCGAAATGGGGCGAAGGTACTGTATTGGAAGTTATCGGTGAAGGTGCTAATGTGAAACTAAAAATTGAGTTCCCAACACAAGGGTTACGTCAAATTATGGCTAAATTTGCACCGATACAAAAAAAGTAAGGAAATCATACTATGAGTATTCAAGAAGAAATTCAACAATTACAAAAAGAATTGGCTCATCATGCCTATTTATACTATGTGAAAGATGCGCCCATTATTTCTGATTATGACTATGATGTGCTGTATCGCAAGTTAGTAGATTTAGAAACGGCGCACCCTGAATATATTGTGCCTACCTCTCCTACACAGCGTGTAGGGGCAAAAGTGGAAGGCAGCTTTGAAAAAGTAGTGCATGGACAGCGTATGCTCAGCCTAGGCAATGTCTTTAATGATGCCGAAGTGGAACAATTTGGCGCACGCTGTGAAAAAGAATTGGGGCACAAGCCACACTATGTGGTGGAGTTAAAGATTGATGGGTTGGCAGTGAACCTGCATTATGAAAAGGGTCTCTTTGTGCGAGCTGTCACACGTGGTGATGGCCGTGTAGGGGAAGATGTAACAGCCAATGTAAAAACCATACAGTCTATTCCATTGGTCATTGACAATGCACCGCCGTTTATTGAAATCCGTGGTGAAGCCTATATGCCACATAAGGAATTTACACGCATTAATGCAGAACGAGAAGAGGCTGGCTTACAAACTTTTGTAAATCCACGTAATGCGGCAGCTGGTTCCTTGCGCCAACAAGATCCAGCCATTACGGCGAGCCGTAATTTAGACTTTTTCGCCTATGCTATTGGGTCATCAGAAGGATCTAACATACATACACAACAGGAATTATTAGAGCAACTGGAAGCTTTCAAATTTCATGTCAATCCCCATTATAAAGTGTGTGAATCCATAGCAGAGGTTGTGGAGCATATTCACTATTGGGATACAGAACGTCACAATTTGCCGTATGATACAGATGGTATGGTGATAAAAGTAAATGATTTTGAAGACCAAGAAACATTGGGCACAACAGCGAAGGATCCGAAATGGGCGACGGCTTTCAAATATCCACCAGAAGAAGTGGAGACCATCGTCAAAGATATTACGATCAATGTAGGGCGTACAGGCGTGTTGACACCGACCGCAGAATTAGAATCTGTCTTTGTGTCTGGCACGAATGTATCACGGGCTACCTTACACAATGAAGATTTTATTAAAGAAAAGGATATTCGCATTGGTGATACGGTGCGTATTCATAAGGCCGCAGAAATTATTCCAGAAGTTATTTCTGTGGTAATGGACAAGCGACAAGCTGATGCTCTACCTTATGAAATGCCTACTGCCTGTCCAGTTTGTGAATCTCCTACGTTACGCCGTGAAGGAGAAGTGGCCATCTATTGCAGTAATGAACATTGTCCGGCGGTGGAAAAGGAAGGAATCATTCACTTTGCCTCCCGTGATGCTATGAACATTGATGGATTAGGCCCGAGTATCGTAGAGGCATTGGTTACCAATCATCGCATTGAGACAGTAGTGGACCTATATCATTTGCAAGAGGAAGATATTACTTCTTTGGAACGAATGGGGAAAAAATCTGCCCAAAATCTATTGCAAGCCATTGAAGATTCGAAAGGACGAGGATTAGGCCGTGTGTTATTTGGTCTAGGGATTCGTCTTATCGGAGCAAAAGCGGGACAGACTATTGCAAAATACTTTACTTCTATCGATAGTTTGATGAATGCCACTATGGATGAATTGACGAGTATAGATGAAATTGGACCTACTATGGCGAAAAGCTTAGTGGAATATTTCGGTGATAAACGAAATCGACAAATAGTAGAAGGATTGCGTAGTGCTGGTGTACGATTAGAAGAGGAAGTACAGGAAGCTGCAGGCAATGAACTAGAAGGTCAGATTATCGTATTGACCGGTAAGCTTTCTGCCATGGGTCGTACAGAGGCAGGTGCTATTCTAGAAGCACATGGAGCCAAGGTAACAGGATCTGTGAGCAAAAAAACGACATTAGTTATCGCCGGTGAAGATGCTGGTAGCAAATTGACGAAGGCGGAGCAATTGGGTATCCCAGTTATGGACGAGCAAGGTTTATTGGATTTAATCAAGGATTTCTAGGCCTATCTATTGATAATGAGGTGGTATTTCCTCTATAATAAAAAGATAAGCTTAGAAAGGTTGCAGATATGGAATATAAGACATTATTGGAATACTTCCAAGACCATACAAAGGCTCATCCCTTTGAGGTATTACATCATGTGACACTTCGCAATGTGTCCCCTGGTCATGTGGAATTGGACTTTCACAGTGAAGATCAGTTACATAGCAATCCACGAGGCGATGTGTATGGCGGGGTGCATCTGAGTTTGTCAGATTATCTCATGGGATTGGCTTGTATTACATTAGGAAAACAAGTGACAACGGCGCAAATCAATGGCAATTTTGTGAAAGCATTGCCAAAGAATGCAAGTATTCGAGGCGTGTCCAATGTGGAGCACAACGGACAGACGACGATGGTTACATCCTGTCGCCTATATAATGATATGGGAGAGCTTGTGTTTATGGGAAGTGGAACTTTCATGGTACTAGATAGTATGGAATTACCGGCATTACCATGGTCGTTGTTAGATGAAGAATAGTTGGAGGATAGGAATCAATGAAAGAACAATTGCAAGCATTGCAAGAAAAGGCAATTGCCCAAATTCAAGGGGCCGCGAACTTGCAGGAATTACAAGATATTCGTGTTACCTATTTAGGTAAAAAAGGGGAAGTCACATCGTTATTAAAAGGATTGGGCAAACTGTCTCCTGAAGAACGTCCTGCTATGGGTGCTTTGGTGAATACAGTTCGTGTAGCTTTGGAAGAAGCCTTAGACGGAGTGCAACAACAAATGGAAGCTGCTGTATTGGCGGCTAAATTAGAACAAGAGACGATCGACATCACATTGCCAGGTCGTCCTGTTCGCAAAGGCCATTTACATCCATTGACACAAATCAATGAAGAAATTGAACAATTTTTCGTGTCCATGGGTTATGCAGTGGAAGAAGGCCCTGAAATTGAATCGGACTATTTTAACTTTGAATGCTTGAATTTAGCGGCGGACCATCCAGCTCGCGATATGCAGGACTCTTTCTATATTACTGATTCCGTATTACTTCGGACGCATACGTCTCCTGTACAAGCTAGAACATTGCAAGGTAGTGAAAAAAATGCGCCTATCCGCATGATTGCACCAGGTAAAGTATATCGTTGGGACTATGATGCTACCCATTCTCCAGTATTCCATCAAGTGGAAGGCCTTGTAATCGACAAACATATTACTTTCTCTGATTTGAAAGGAACATTGGAATTATTTTTGAAAAACATGTTTGGTGAAGATACTGCAGTTCGTTTCCGTACAAGTTTCTTCCCTTTCACAGAACCAAGTGCAGAAGTAGATATTTCTTGTTGCATGTGCCACGGTGATGGCTGCCGTGTATGTTCTCATACAGGTTGGTTAGAAATTCTCGGTTGCGGTATGGTACATCCTAACGTGTTGAAATTAAACGGTTATGATCCAAATGAAGTGCAAGGGTTTGCCTTCGGTATGGGTGTAGAACGTATTGCAATGTTGAAATATGGTATTAATGATTTACGTTTATTCTATGAAAATGATAAACGTTTCTTAACGCAATTCTAGGAGGTTATCGTGAAAGCTAGTTTACAATGGATGAAAGACTATGTATCTGTGAATATTGGCGAGAACCCACAAGAATTTGCAGATGCTTTGACACAAGCAGGGATTCCAGTAGAAGAAGTAATCCACTGCGATACAGGCATTAAAAAAATCTATACAGGAAAAATCGTAGAAATTACAAAACATCCTGATGCGGATAAATTGCAAGTATGCCAAGTGGAATGCTTAACAGAAGAAGGGGAGCCTGTGATGAAACAAATCGTAACGGCTGCCACTAATGTAGCAGTGGGACAAATCGTTCCTGTGGCATACCATAAATCTCGTCTAGCAGATGGCACAGAAATAAAAAAAGGCAAACTTCGTGGAGAAGTGTCTGAAGGTATGTTCTGCTCTGTAGCGGAATTTGGATTATCCACGGATGTTGTATTGCCAGAAGAAGCAACCGGCATTTATATCTTCCCTGAAGGTACAGCTATTGGCCAAGATGTAAAAGAAGTGCTGGGTCTTACTGACGTAGTGTACGAATTTGAATTGACACCAAACCGTGCAGACTGTTTCTCCATGGTGGGTTTAAGCCGTGAATTTGCCGTATTAGGTCAATCAGAAGCGACATTTCCAGAGGTAGCCGTGACAGAAGAGGGGCCATCTATTGAAGGCCGTTTGAGTATCTCTATTGACGACACTGAGTTGTGCTCTCGTTTTATGGGACGCTTGATTGAAAATGTAACAGTTCAAAAATCTCCACTATGGTTGCAAAATCGTTTGCGTAATTGCGGTATTCGTCCTATCAACAATGTGGTGGACGTAACGAACTATGTGATGTTGGAGTTAGGTCAACCAATGCATGCCTACGACTATGATCATCTTCATGGACATAGTTTAGTGGCTCGCAAAGCGACAGCAGGCGAAGTAATTCAAACTTTAGATAGCAATGATCGTACATTAGCAGATACGATGCTTGTTATTGCTGACGCTGATCGCCCTGTAGGGGTTGCTGGTGTTATGGGTGGTGCTGATAGTGAAGTATCCCATGCAACAACAACAGTAGTGCTAGAAGCTGCTGTATTCAATGGTGCCTCCATTCGCCGCACGTCTCGTGCATTAGGCTTGCGGTCTGAAGCCTCTGGGCGTTTTGAGCGCGGTGTGAATAGTGAAATGACTCCGTTGGCATTAGATAGAGCCGCTCAATTGTTATTGGAAATCACACCAGATGCTACAGTAGTAAAAGGTGTTATCGACGTGTACGCAACACCGAAAGAAGTGCGCACAGTGTCTTTCACAAGCGCAGCTGTCAATGGGTACTTAGGAACTGCTATCGATGAAGCAGAAATGGTTCGTATTTTACATACTTTATCTTTCACAGTGGAACAAGAAGGTGACCTATTAGTCGCTACGATTCCATCTTGGCGTGATGATGTAACAGGTATGCCAGATATTGCGGAAGAAGTGGCACGTATTCATAATTATGATGAAATTCAACCAACTACGCCATTGGCACGTATCCAAACTGGTACTGTGTCTCCAATGCATGCTTTAGTGCATGATGTGAAACACAGCTTAGCAGCTGCTGGATTAGATGAAATTATTACTTTCAGTTTCATGCATAAAGATAGCTTACAAGATTTGTTGATTCCAGATACAGATAGCAGACATCAAGCCATTCCTATTCTGAACCCTATTTCAGAGGAATTTCCAGTGATGCGTACTACATTGGTGCCTAGCGTGTTGGAAACTGTAAAACGCAATGTAGCGCAAAAGAACCTTGATTTAGCATTGTTCGAAGTCGCAGCCGTGTATGAACCAAAGGCATTGCCACTCACTGAATTACCTAAGGAACGCATGATGGCAGCTGGCGTAATCCTTGGCAAATGGGATCGTCAAGAATGGAATGTGTCGGCTAGAAACGTAGATTTCTACGATTTAAAAGGCATCATCGAAGCTGTTTTGGCTAGTTTAGGCATTGAACACTATAGCATTGCGCGCAGTAAAGAGTACTACTTACATCCAGGTGTCAGTACAAGTATTACTGTAGATGGTGTTGAAATTGCTCGCTTTGGTGAATTACATCCACAGGTGGCAAGCCACTACGATGTGACTGGAAAAGCGTACTTGTTTGAAATGGATTTAGAAGCTATGTTAGCAGTGAATAGAAAGGGTATTTCTTTCAAAGGTATTTCTAAATTCCCTGGTACAAGCCGTGATTTGGCGATTGTGGCACCAAACACAGTACAAGCGGGTGACATCTTAGAAGTGATGCAAAAAGAAGGCGGCGAATATTTGGAAACTGTTCGTATTTTCGACGTGTACGAAGGGGAACATATTCAAGAAGGCTATCGCAGCTTGGCCTATACTTTGTCATTCCGTTCTCATGAAGGAACATTAGTGGATGCAGATATTGAAGATCGTATCCAAGCAATTTTAGGAACATTAGCTGACAAAGGCTGTACATTGCGATAATACGTAAATCCTACGGGATGTTAGAATCGGTCATCTCTCTCAGGGGTGACCGATTTAATATGAGGAGTTATGATGGAATTATTAGCCCCAGCAGGGACAATGGAAAATTTCATGGCTGCCCTTGAAGCAGGGGCTGATGCCATTTATTTAGGAGGCAAGGTCTTTAACGCTCGCTCCCATGCGGGTAATTTTGACTATGACGAGCTGCGAGAAGCCTTGCGCCTAGCACATATATTACAAGTAGGCATCTATGTTACGGTGAATATTCTCGTAGGTGATCGTGAAAGTAAAGCCTTAGCGGATCATCTACGTGAGTTAGAGCACATCGGTGTAGATGGTATTATCGTGCAAGATCTTGGTGTTGCTAGGATGGCACGACAAGTGGCGCCTTCCCTAGAGTTACATGGTAGTACACAGATGACGGCTACGAATTTGGAGACCGTACAATTTCTAGAACGCTTAGGATTTACCCGAGTAGTTTTATCTAGAGAATTGAGCTTGGATGAAATTCGCCATATTTGTAAATATGCAAAAGCGGAAATAGAAGTCTTTATTCATGGGGCCCTTTGTATTTCCTATTCTGGACAATGTTTGATGAGTAGCTTTATTGGTGGTCGCAGTGGGAACCGAGGTTCCTGTGCACAACCTTGTCGATTGCCCTACCAACTTGTCACAGTAGATGGTGAACAAATCACCCATGATAAAGAAACTTATATTATGAGTCCTAAAGATTTGAATTACAGTGCGTATATGAAAGAACTCATCGAAGCAGGTGTTTCGTCTTTCAAGGTAGAAGGACGCATGAAAAAGGTAAGCTATGTGCATGAAGTAATCGGCACCTATCGGACTATCATCGATAGATCTGGACAAGCCACAGAGGCAGATTTTGCTCGCTTAGAAGAAGGATTCAATCGTGGTTTTTCTACAGCTTATTTAGAAAATAATGGATCTAAATCCATGATGACCATTAGTGCCCCTAATCATTTAGGAAAATACTTAGGGGAAGGGACTGTCAAAGGCTGTACATTATCCTTACGCACTGAGGAGGCTGTGGCAGAAGGCGACTTGTTGAAAGTTATCGCCCATACGGGAGATGTGCACTATATTACGGTGACCGCAGACATAACTTGTAACCGAGATGTATATAGGATTCCACTTACGGAAACCATCAGTTCAGGTAAAGTCTATCGTGCCAGCCAAGGGGGCTACACCAAGCAACGGGGATTAAAAGATTTTACACGTAAATACAAGTCCTATATGTTCTTGCATGGCGAAGAAGATTCTACCGTATCATTAACAATGATGTTAGAGTCTGGTCAAACGGTAACAGTACACGATGAGTATGTATTGCAAATTGCTAATAACAAACCTACGTCGGTAGAGAAAGTTACGGAACAATTAGGTCGTTTAGGAAATACCCTATTTGAGTTAGACCATGTAACGGTTCCAGAAGGGCCTTTCATGTGGCCTAGTAGTGTCTTAAATAACCTTCGTAGAAGTGCTGTAGAGGCTATGGAAGAATTGCTTATTGGTCAATATGTAGAATCGTGGGAATCTCGTAAAAAGAATTTGCCGAATGGTATGGAATTACTGGGAGATATGACGAAATCTGTAGGTCAGGTATTGGGGTTTACACAGGTTCAAACACTAGATTCGGATAGGAAACAATTAGAAATCCTTGTGGACACCTTAGAAGGAGTAGAACAAGCAGTAATGACCCCAGTGGACCGCATTGTATTTGGGGACCCATTACACAGAATCCCCGTGGCACAGACGGTATACAAGGAGATTGTACAGCTTTGTCGCGATGAGAATAAAACAATTATCTTTAGTACACCGAGGGTGGTGAAAGACAATGAAAGCACAGCCTTTAGAGATATGCTATCCCATATGGTACAAGCAAAGCCTGATGGGATTCGAGTCCATTTCTTGGGTGCGTTAGAGGTATTACATCAACTTGGTTATACAGGAGTTGTAGAAGGCGATACAGGATTGCAAACGTTCAACTCCCACTCCTTAAGTATCTTAAAAGATCTAGGGTTTAGCACCACCAATGTATCCTTAGAAGCTACCTTACATCAAATGAATACGATGGCTAAAAAAGGTGTTATGCCTATTGGAGCCATTGTACAAGGCCGTGTGGAGCTGATGATTTCCGAATATTGCCCTATTAGTAGTTTTGCGGGAACTGGCTATAAACGGGGATGTCCATTAGTGTGTACGAAACGAGACTATGCGTTACAAGATAGAAAAGGGGAGTTATTCCCTATCTATACAGATCCATTCTGTCGTACCCATATCATGAATAGTCGTGAGTTAGATATGAAAAGCTATATAGAAGATTTGCGTCGGTCTGGGTTACAACGATTGGTGATTGATGGGAGACAACGCAGTCCTAAATGGATTGACAAGGAAATGACTATGTACCATCAATTATTAGAGGGAACTGTGAAAGCGCCGAGTAAAGAATGGGCGACTCATATCACACGGGGACACTTTTTTAAAGGAATTTTAGGTGAATCATAATGAATAGTGAACAAGTCTTAGACTTTCAACATATACGGCAAAAGCTAGCAGATGTATGTTCCTCTGCTATTGCTAAAGAATATGCACTAAATTTGCAACCTATGCACAACCGTCAGAAAATTGAAGATGCTCTCGATGAAACTGTGGAAGCCATGCGTTCTTTAGAGCAAGAAGTGGAGCAACCCATTAGTGGCACAAAGGATATCCGTTCCACTTGTTCTAAAAGTCGTAAGGAAATCATTTTGACCCGTGAGGAGCTATGGGATTTACATACGACCATTTTGGCATACAATCGGATGTATCGTTTTTTCAAAGAAAAGTATTTACTCTATCCATTACTATCTTTGTGGGTACAGGATTTGCCAAGTCATGATAAGTTGACAAAGCGCTTTGAACGAACCTTTGATGCGTACGGTGTATTATTAGATAGTGCAACGCCTAAACTACAGCAGTTGCGTATGACTATGAGCCGTACAAAGAATGCCATTAAAAATGATTTACAGCGGATACTGCAAGATAAGGATAACCAAAAATACTTTCAAGAAGCCATTGTAACCATGCGTAACAATCGCTACGTCATTCCTGTAAAACAAGAATATCGAGGAGCATTTCCTGGTCTTATTCATGATAGATCTGCTACAGGTGCCACTTTATACATCGAGCCTATGCGCCTAGTTGACTTGAACAATGAGTTACAAGAGGCGACATTAGCAGAGGAACAGGAAGTATTGCGCATTTATAAAGAATTAACGGAACTTGTACGAGGTCACGCAGATACATTGCTCGATGCATGTAAACGTGTATCCCACGTAGAATTTGTGTATGGCAAGGCGGAACTAGCCATACAAATGAGAGCTGTGCGAGCTACTATCAGCCAAGGGCGAGAAGTAAATTTACTGCAAGCTCGCCATCCTATGTTGGCACCTAATGTGGTCGTGCCTACTACTATTACGTTGGGTACAAAGTATCGAATCTTACTCATCACAGGCTCCAACACAGGCGGTAAAACAGTGTCTTTAAAAACATTGGGATTGTTGGCATTGATGAACCAAAGTGGTTTATGTATCCCTGCGGACAGTGGGTCTACATTACCCATCTTTCATCATATCTATGCA
>CAUUJQ010000017.1:0-11055 GCA_963545445.1 uncultured Veillonella sp.
CCATATAAAATGTGGTTATACAATATATTTTAGTAATAACAATACCATGTGATCAACATGAAATACCACGTATGGAGGTGGTGGAATGACAGTATATTTATGGGCATTTGTAATCGCTCTTGTAGTGACATATATTTGCACGCCCCTAGTGAAACAATTCGCTGTGAAAGTAGGTGCTATTGATAAGCCAGATGCGCGTAAGGTGCACCAAATATCGATTCCTAGGTTGGGTGGCCTGGCGATGTATATTGGCTATATGGTATCCTTGCTGTACAGTGTGAAAGATCTATCCTCTGTGAAAGGGTTAATTGTGGGCTCTATTATTCTAGTGGCGGTAGGCATTTGGGATGATATTAAGCAAATTGGGCCTAAGACAAAACTGATGGGACAAATCTTGGCGGCTCTCATGTTACCTCTCTTTGGCAATGCTGTACATTTCATCAGTATTGGAGACCATTTATTATATTTGGAATATCTCGCCATCCCATTAACTGTATTTTGGATCGTTGGGTTTACTAATATTGTCAATTTAATTGATGGATTAGATGGACTGGCGGCCGGGATTTCTCTCATTGCATGTATTACGATTTGCATTGTTACGTTGCAGATGGGACAAATTGAATTAGCTTGTATTACTTTGGCATTGGCTGGTGCTGCCTGCGGATTCTTGCGGTATAACTTTAATCCAGCGAAAATTTTTATGGGTGACACAGGCAGTATGCTATTGGGCTATACGATGGCAGCTATCTCGGTGATGGGTAGCGTGAAAACGGCGGCTACCGTGGCATTAGTAGTGCCTGTCATTGTATTGGGTTTACCTATACTGGACACCTTATTTGCCATTATTCGTAGACGAATTAATGGACGCCCCGTATTTCAACCAGATAAAGGCCATTTGCATCACCGCTTGTTGGCTATGGGATTGACACAAAAACAAGCCGTTTTGTTGATGTATGCAGTGACAGCCTTATTGGGTTGTGTATCCATTGTGACAGCGAAAGCGAACTTTGTGATCGGAGTCTTGCTAGTGTTGTTTATCCTGTGTGCTTGCATATGGACTGCTACGAAAATTGGGATTATTGCCAAAGACAATGTCGATCGTAAGTGATTTTGGAGAATGCCTTGAGCGCAATGCTCATGGCGTTCTTTTTTTATTGGCAAATGGAAAGCGTGGCATATTCCTTCTCAAACTGATACAGTGGTTAGGTTTGTTCAGGAACATGCCACGCTTTCTGACGTTTGTCTAATGCAGGGAACAACGCCATTGCGCTTGCGCTCATGGCGTTCTTATAACACATACTCTCTCAGGCGGGCGGGGAGGGTGTGATGTTTTGTACTTTCTACTAGTATGGAAGGCTTGTCCATGTTACAATAGTAATAACGTAAAGGATTAATAAAGTGATTTAAGAAAACTTGTGAGGGTTACTTTCACAGGGATGATACGCACATGGTATATGTGGGAGGTATTATGGTAAAGGTCATGACTATTTTCGGGACTCGTCCTGAAGCGATTAAGATGGCTCCGGTGGTGAAGGCTCTTGAGGCTGCGCCGGATATGGAGTCTATTGTTACGGTAACGGCACAGCATCGTGAGATGCTAGATCAGGTGTTGCATTTATTTTCCATCACTCCTGATTATGATTTAAATATTATGAGCCAAGGGCAGACATTGTACGATGTAACGTGTCGTGCGTTGATGGGTCTGCAAGAGGTACTGAAAGCGGCGAAACCGGATGTGGTACTTGTTCATGGTGATACGACGACTACTTTTGTAGGGGCCTTGGCGGCCTTCTATGAAGGGATTCCAGTGGGCCATGTGGAAGCAGGTTTGCGGACGGGTAATATTTACTCTCCATTCCCAGAGGAGATGAACCGCAAGTTGACAGGCGCCATTGGAACGTACCATTTCGCGCCGACTACGACGTCGGAAGAGAATTTGTTGAAAGAAAATGTTAATCCAGAGCATTTGTATGTCACAGGGAATACAGTGATCGATGCGCTACAGACGACGGTGAAAGAAGACTATACGTTCAAGGAAGAATTATTGAACAATATCGACTACGGAAAGCAAAAGGTCATCTTGGTTACTACGCATCGCCGTGAAAACTTGGGTGATCCAATGCGCAATGTCTATGAAGCCATTCGCGATATCATTGGTGAGCATGACGATGTGGAAGTCATCTTCCCTATGCATCGCAATCCAAAGGTGCGCAGTATTGTACAAGATGTACTAGGCCATATGGATCGTGTGCATTTGATTGAGCCATTGGAATATGAACCATTTGCTAATTTGATGGCACGCACGTACTTGATTATGACCGACTCCGGAGGGATTCAAGAGGAAGCTCCATCATTGGGCAAACCAGTATTAGTACTTCGTGATACTACAGAACGCCCGGAAGCGGTACAAGCAGGAACGGTGAAATTGGTGGGTACAGATAAAGAATCTGTATACAAATCAGCCAAAGATTTGATTACGAATGAAAGCACCTATAAAGAGATGTCCAATGCCGTAAATCCTTATGGAGATGGATTGGCATCGGAACGGATTGTACAAGCGTTGCGCCATGAGTTTGATAAAACACAAGAAAAACCATCTTCTTTTTGCATAAAGTCATAGATGTATGCGTAAAAGTCATACCTTGTTGATATCTACTTTCCATAGGTATAGGATGGCTAGAATCTTGTCATTTTGCGGGTCAAAAGGCGATTAGTTTTGATAGGTATAAAATATATATATTGTTAAAATTACCCTCAAGAATGGTATAATTTACAATGTTAGGGGTGTAGGAGGTATGCCTATGGACAAGGAAAAATCAGATCTATGGATGGCTATCTCTAAAGCATCAACTACGGGATTCACCATACTTTGTTCAATCGGCATTTGTATGGGTCTTGGGTATGCCGTAGATCACTATGTGGGTACCAGTCCTTGGGGCCTGCTCATAGGTGGTATCATCGGCGGATTTGTAGGCCTTTATGGTGTCATACGTCAATGTATGTAAGGAGATGTTATGAAAGAATATATAACCTATATCAAAAGTCATTGCCGATGGATACTTTCAGTGGCTATACTAGGCGTAGTCGTGTTATGGATACTGGACTGGACTCAACACATCACGGGTTGGTTATGGGGCATGATGACATATGTTGTATATTTCTTGTATTTAGCCTTTCAAACCTACAAGATGAAAGACGCCACCTTAGACGATGTAAAACGTCGAGTTTGGATTGGTGTTATGAGTCGGTTTAGCTTAATCGTATTGTTAGTAGGCATAAGCACGCAGATCCCTTCTATTTCCATGAAAGGTGTACTAGGTGGAATCTGTGTATTTGTTCCTATGCAATATGTTGAGTATAGTATGTATGTACGTCAACGTAATAGGGAATCATCTATGTGAAAGGGGGTGGGAATATGGAGTTACATGCAGGGCATCATCATGTTGTTCAATGGATGGGCATATCCTTTAATATGGATACGCTATACATGACGTGGTTAGTGATGGCGATTATTATTGTTGTCACACTATTAGCTACACGATCACGGGCCATGGTACCACAAGGGATTCAAAATGTGATGGAAAGCGTATTAGAAGGGTTGACAGGACAGTTTAAAACGAACCTAGGCAATCAATGGAAGTTTTTAAGCTCCATCCTATTTACGTATTTTCTATTTATTTTGGTAAGTAATGAGTTGGGATTGATTCCAAGTCCGCATATCTTGGCATCGCCAACAAATGACATTAACACGACCTTGGGATTGGCTATTTCCAGCTCGATTCTTGTATGGATTGTAGGTCTGAAAGTGAAAGGTATCGGCTATTTCAAGCACTTTGTGCAACCATTTAAATTATTTATTATCATTAATTTAATGGAAGAAATCGCGAAACCTGTCACATTAGCCTTCCGTTTGTTTGGTAACATATTAGCGGGGGAAATTCTACTAGAATTATTATATGCATTGGTACCCTATGTACTTCCTATCGTGTGGTTAGCCTTTAGTCTAGCAATCGGTATTATTCAAGCGTTTATTTTTGCCATGCTCGTTACCTCGTATTTGGGGATGACAATCGGAGATGGACATTAATGTATTAGGAGGAAATCATAATGGAATTATTATTAGCGAAAGCGTATGTATTGGTTGGTTCTGCCATTGGCGCTGGTTTAGCAATTGGTTTGGCTGCGATTGGTGCAGGTATTGGTGACGGTCTTGTATCTGGTAAAGCATTAGAAGGTATGACTCGTCAACCAGAACAATCCGGTAAATTATTCACAAATATGTTAATTTCTGTTGGTTTGATCGAAGCGGTGCCTATTATCGCAGCAGTTATCGCGATTGTATTAGTGTTCGCAAACCCATTGGTAGACTTACTTAAATAATAGACATTAGCTAAGAGGAGGTATGACCGTTGGTAGATTTAAACGGCACACTCGTACTTCAGATTTTAAACTTTATCGTGCTAGTGTTGATTTTAGCGAAGTATGCCTATAAACCATTGTTGGAAACGATGGAAGAGCGGAAACGCCGCATTGAAAATGATTTGGTGAATGCTGAACAAGCTAGAGCCGACGCCACATCGATGAAAGCTGAGTATGCTGCGCAATTGCAAGAAGCTCGTAAAGAAGCACAAGCGATTATCGAAACAGCAAAACAACAAGCAGAAGCAGAATCACAAGCACAAATCAAAGAGTTACGAGCTCAACTAGTGAAAGAAAAAGAATTGGCCCGTCAAGAAATTGAACGGGAACGAGAAAAAGCAATGCAACAAATCCGCGCAGAAGTGGTGAACTTATCTGTAGAAGTAGCGACTAAGCTTATGGGAAAAGAATTTTCCAGTGCTGATAATGTAGCCCTTGTGGAAGATACCATTGCAAAACTAGATAGTACAACTATAAGGTCGTGATACGATGAGTGTAGAAAGAATTGCAGAAACATATAGCTCGGCTATATTTGAATTAGGACAGGAATCAGGTTTGTTAGCACAATTTGATACAGATCTTTCCTATGTGCAAGATTTATTTTCCACCCATGAGGAATTACGCCAAATTTTAATCAATCCTATGTTAGAAGTGGCAGGGAAAAAGAAGATTTTAGAACAAATTTTTGGAAGCGACGTGCATCCAATGATCATGAATTTTCTCTATGTTATGGTGGACCGCCGTCGCAGTCCGTACATCATGGAAACAGCCCGTGCTTACGTGAAACGCTCCCGTGAAAGCCGTGGTATCTTGGAAGCGAAAGTGACTGTGATGGAACCACTTTCAGAAGCGATGCGTGAAAAAGTATTGCAAAAATTACAAGATATCACTGGCAAAGAATGTGTCATCGAAGAACAGGTGGATCCATCCATTTTAGGTGGCATGGTCATTCAAGTGGGGGACACTCGGATTGATGGAAGTATGGCTAGACGATTGGAAGAATTGAAAAAATCATTGCTTAATGCAAGTACCAATAAGATTGGGGTGAATGGTTAATTATGAAAATGACGCCTGAAGAAATTACTGCCATTATTAAACAGCAGATTCAGGACTATAATGTTGAATTAAACGTAGATGATGTAGGAACTGTTCTGGAAGTAGGGGACGGTATCGCGCATATCTACGGTCTTGAAAAAGCCATGGCTGGCGAATTGTTAGAGTTACCTCATGGCGTATATGGCATGGTACTCAACTTAGAACAAGATAATGTAGGCGCCGTTCTCCTAGGTAATGACTTCTTGATCAAAGAAGGGGATGAAGTGCGCCGTACAGGCCGCATCATGCAGGTTCCTGTAGGAGATGGTTTAATTGGTCGGGTTGTGAACGCCCTTGGTCAACCTATCGATGGTAAAGGGGAGATCGTGGCAGAAACACATCGTCCTGTAGAATATCCAGCGCCTGGTATTGCAGATCGTAAATCTGTATTTGAGCCAATGCAAACTGGTTTAAAAGCCATCGATGCGATGGTGCCAATCGGTCGTGGTCAACGTGAGTTGATCATCGGTGACCGTGGTACTGGTAAAACAGCGATTGCTATCGATACCATCTTGAACCAAAAAGGACAAGATGTAATTTGTATCTATGTAGCAATTGGTCAAAAAGAATCTACGGTAGCTCGTGTGGTACAAAATTTAGAAGAAGCAGGAGCTATGGAATATACTATCGTCGTATCTGCAGGTGCCTCTGAAGGTGCTCCTATGCAGTACTTAGCACCATATTCTGGGGTTGCTATGGGCGAACATTTCATGTACCAAGGTAAACATGTACTTTGCGTATATGATGATTTAACAAAACAAGCGGCTGCATACCGTGCGATGAGTTTATTGTTACGTCGTCCTCCAGGACGTGAAGCGTACCCTGGTGACGTGTTCTACTTACATTCTCGCCTATTGGAGCGCTCTGCAAAAGTATCTGATGAATTAGGTGGCGGTTCCATTACAGCGTTACCAATTATCGAAACACAAGCAGGTGACGTATCTGCCTATATCCCAACGAACGTAATCTCCATCACAGACGGACAAATTTTCTTGGGTACAGATATGTTCTACTCTGGCGTTCGTCCAGCCGTTGACGTTGGTTTATCCGTATCTCGTGTAGGTGGTAGTGCGCAAATTAAAGCGATGAAACAAGTAGCTGGTAAATTGCGTTTGGAATTGGCACAATATCGTGAATTAGCGGCCTTCGCTCAGTTCGGTTCCGATTTAGATGCGTCCACAAAAGCACAATTGGATCGCGGTGAACGCTTAACAGAAATGTTGAAACAACCACAATATTCTCCATTGAAAGTAGAAGAACAAGTGGTATGTTTATATGCGGGCATCAATGGCTACTTTAAACGATTGGCTGTCCATGATGTACCAGCATTCCAAGATGCCTTATTACACTATGTACATGGAAATTATGCCAATATATTAGCATCAATTAGAGATACTAAGAAATTAGAAGAAGATACAGAAAAAACATTGCAACAAGCGATTTTAGAATGTATTGATGTCTTTGGTGCGACTCACGAATTATTACCAGAGGAGGCGTAATCTATGAGTAGTGCACAAGACTTACGGAAGCGTATAAAAAGTGTCACTAATACGCAACAAATTACAAAAGCTATGAAAATGGTAGCCTCTGCTCGTCTACGTCGTGCACAACAAAAAGCGAAAGGCACAGAGCCTTATACAGAACGTCTCCGCCACATGTTGCATCAAAGCATGTCCTCCCTAGAAGGGGGCGAGGGTTTACCGCTCCTCACAGTTCGTCCTGTGAAGAAGGTAGCCTATGTGGTAGTAGGTGCTGATAAAGGTTTGGCTGGTGCCTATACTAGTAATATCATTAAACACGTGCAATCCTTGCTCAAAGATATGCCAACAGATGCCTATGGACTATTCACAGTGGGTCGCAAGCCAACGGAATATTTCACAGGACATGGCTATCCTGTAGTCTCTGATAGGCAAGGTTTTTCTGATAAACCAGGCTTTCACCATGCCCAAGACATTGTAGAACAAGTGAAAACGATGTTCTTGTCCGGCGAGGTGGATGAAGTGGTATTGGTATACACTAAGTTTGTGAACTCCTTATTGCAAGAAGTGACTCATGAGCGCTTATTACCTCTTTCATTAGAAACGGATACAGAAGCAACTGGTGAAAGTTTATTCTATCCGAATCAAGGGTCTGTATTGGAACAATTGTTGCCAGCCTATGTGGAAAGCACTGTATATAATGCATTGCTACACGGGGCGGCTAGTGAATTAGGGGCTCGTATGACGGCCATGACATCCGCTACCGATAATGCAGGCGAATTGATTGGTACCTTGCACTTAGAATACAATAAGTTGCGCCAAGCAGGTATTACTAACGAAATTTCTGAAATCGTAGGCGGTGCAAACGCATTGCAATAATAGATAAAGGAGTATCTCGTATATGAGTACAAATATAGGTAAAGTAGTTCAGGTTATTGGACCGGTGGTAGACGTTGTCTTCCCAAAAGGTGAATTGCCTGCTATTTACAATGCAATTACTATTACAAAAGGCGGCGAACAAGACGCATCTAAGATTGTTGTTGAAGTAATGCAACATTTAGGTGATGACACAGTTCGTTGTGTAGCCATGAGCTCCACCGATGGATTGACTCGTGGTATGGAAGCAGTGGATACAGGTGCCGCTATTTCCGTTCCTGTTGGTGATGGTGTACTAGGTCGAATTTTCAACGTATTGGGCGAAACGGTAGACCATGATCCAGCAGAAGTGAAAGTGAATGAACATTGGCCAATTCACCGTGCCGCTCCAAAATTTGATGAATTAGCACCAGAAACTAATATTTTAGAAACTGGTATCAAAGTCGTAGACTTAATTGCGCCATACGTAAAAGGTGGTAAAATCGGTCTATTTGGTGGTGCCGGTGTAGGTAAAACAGTTCTGATCATGGAATTGATTCATAACATCGCTACAGAACATGGTGGTTACTCTGTATTCGCAGGCGTTGGTGAACGTACTCGTGAAGGGAATGACCTTTGGAATGAAATGAAAGAGTCTGGCGTATTGTCTAAAACAGCTCTTGTTTATGGACAAATGAATGAGCCACCGGGAGCTCGTATGCGCGTAGCTTTAACAGGCTTGACTATGGCGGAATATTTCCGTGATGTACAACAACAAGATGTGTTGTTATTCGTAGATAATATTTTCCGTTTCATCCAAGCGGGTTCTGAAGTATCTGCTTTGTTAGGTCGTATGCCATCTGCCGTTGGTTACCAGCCGACTTTGGCGAATGACGTAGGGGCCTTACAAGAACGTATTACATCTACAAAAGAAGGTTCCATTACGTCTGTACAAGCCGTATACGTACCTGCCGATGACTTGACTGACCCAGCACCAGCAGCAACATTTGCTCACTTGGATGCCACAACAGTATTGTCTCGTTCTATTGCAGAACTTGGTATTTACCCAGCTGTAGATCCATTGGACTCCACAAGTCGTATCTTGGATCCATTAGTATTAGGGGAAGAACATTACTCCGTAGCTCGTGGCGTACAAGAAGTACTTCAAAAATACAAAGATTTACAAGATATCATTGCCATCTTAGGTATGGAAGAATTGTCTGAAGCGGATAAATTAACAGTAGCTCGTGCTCGTAAAATTCAACGTTTCTTGAGTCAACCATTCTTCGTAGCCGAAGTATTTACAGGCAGCCCTGGTAAATATGTACCATTGAAAGAAACATTGCGTGGTTTCCGTGAAATCCTAGAAGGTAAACATGATGACTTACCTGAAAGTGCTTTCTACATGGTGGGAACTATCGATGAAGCTGTTGCCAAAGGAAGGGACATGTTAGGGAAAGGAGAATAATCTATGAGTACCATGCATGTAACAATTATTACTCCTGATGAAACAGTGTTTTCTGGAGACGCAACCATGGTGGTAGGAAAAGCTCTTGATGGAGAGTTTGGTATCCAACCACATCATATGCCCTTAGTGAGCGCTTTGGCGCCAGGGGCGATTCGCATTGACCATGATGGCAAACGTGAAGAGTTTATCCTTCCTGGGGGATTCCTAGAAGTGGAAAATAACTCTGTGTATATCACGACAGCCTCTTGTGAACGTGCATAATTACATATCGAAGAGATAGAAAAAGGGTTGTACCGAACTGCCGATGGTAGTGGTACAACCCTTTTGTGGTTTCTATATGACCGACATTTGCTGTCATCTATAAGTTGTTACAGCAGGTAGGAAGAATATTATGATTCACCTTCCCCTAGTCTGTTAAAGATTATTTATTTCTGTAAAGATGTTAAGAAAATTTGTATTCTCCGTAATGCTTCTTGAATGGTTTCTTTGGACGATGCATAGGAGCAACGGATGCGGTTAGCCCCACAAGTACCGAAAGCAGACCCTGGTACAACGGCCACATGTTGTTGTTCTAGTAATTGTTCGCAGAAACTTTCATCGGATAGACCTGTGGAAGAAATATCTGGGAACACATAGAAAGCTCCTTCTGGAACGGCAATAGGTAGGCCCATGTCTTGGAAGCCTTTGACAATCATGTCACGTCGTTCTAGGTAGTCTTGTCGCATGGACACTACAGAGTTGTCGCATTCGTTGAGGGCGACGATGGCGGCCTGTTGTACAGGTGTAGCTGGTGCGACGATGCTGTACTGATGGAGTTTAATGCAAGCCTTGATGAACTCTGGAGGTGCACAAAGGAAACCGATACGAAGACCTGTCATGGCATAGGACTTGGAGAATCCATTCAAGATGATAGTTCGCTCTTTCATACCCGGCAAGGACGCCATAGATACATGGTCCTTGTGGTAGGTGAGTTCTGAGTAAATTTCATCAGAGATGATGATCAGGTCATTAGCTTTGGCGAACTCGGCGATAGGCAATAGATCATCGTAGTCCATGATGGCCCCCGTAGGATTGCTTGGGTAGCACATCAAAATAGCTTTCGTTTTATTTGTCACAAGCTTTTCTAACTCTGCCACACGAAGTTTGAATCCATCTTCCAAATGCGTCGGTACAGGCACAGCTTTGCCACCGCACATGTGGACTTCTGCTTGGTGGGCTACATAGGATGGATTCGGGATGAGCACTTCGTCACCTTCGTTTAGCAATGCTCTGAGGGACAAGTCGATGGCTTCACTAGCGCCGATGGTGAGCATCATTTCATCCGTGCCGTAGTGTACGTGGTAACGGCGGTTATACCAATGGCTGATAGCTTCGCGTAGTGGCAAGATACCTGCATTGGGGGAGTAGTTTGTTTCCCCTCGTTCCACGCTGGCAACGAGTGCATCTAGCACAGGTTGAGGAGGTATGTAATCAGGTTCCCCCACGCAGAGGGAGATGACATCGTCCATAGCCATTGCTTTTTCCCAAAATTTACGAATCCCAGAAGGAGGTAATGTTTGTGTCATAATTGAAAGATAATTGTTCCAGTTCATAAGTTGTCCTTTCTGATACATGATGCATGTATCTTTATGTTAACTGTCAGGATGTTAAGCCAACTGATATGGATAGTTACTTATAAGAGGTCAAGATAGATTAATCATCCTATATAGGACTAGCCACCTATAAGTGTACATATCGATG
>CAUUJQ010000018.1:0-10898 GCA_963545445.1 uncultured Veillonella sp.
TTATTATTTAGATCAAGTTTTATCAAATCCATATAACTACCTTATACAAGGCGCTGGTCCACAAAAAAAGAACCCCCGAAGGAGTTCTTTTTCATCATCGCTAACAAATTAAAGAGCCTGTAAAACGTTGTGCTGGATGCATCACAGTTTATAGTGTGTTTACTTTCGCTCTTCTAATTCCATCCACCGCAAGGTGCTTTCCTCTAACTCATCTGCCACTTGCTCTCGTTCTTTCACAGTACTTTCAATGGCGCTATAATCACTGCCCCCTTGCGCGATCATCGCATCGTAGGCTTTCAAAAGGCCCTCCAGTTCCGCAATGCGAAGTTCTAGCTGTTCTAATTCTTTTGTCTCTCCTAAGGTCAATTTCTTTTTAGTTTCTAGGTCTGTTTCGTTACTTTCACCGGCCGTAGTATTGGTACCAACGCTTTGTTGCCCATTGCGTAACGCATCATTTGCCTGTACCCCATGACCCGGCGCACCGTTTGTCTGTCCCCCGTGGCCCAGCGTACCGCTTACCGGCACCGCATGTCGTAATACCCCACGTTTCGTATCACCACCTATGGAACCAGTACGTTCCTTGTCCTCTACATAATCGGAATATCCCCCATGGTAGACCTCAATGTGACCAGATCCTGTAAACACAAACAGTTTATCCACCACTCGGTCTAGAAAGTACCGATCATGGCATACGGTAATGACGATGCCACTATAGGAGTCGAGGAAATCTTCCAGTACTTCCAAGGTTGGTATGTCCAAGTCATTTGTCGGTTCGTCCAACAGGAGCACATTCGGTGCATCCATCAAGATGCGCAACAAGAAGAGACGCCGTTTTTCACCGCCCGACAGTTTTTGAATAGGCAAGCCATAATGGGATGGAGGAAATAAAAATCGTTCCAACAACTGGCCTGCGCTCAAGGAACTACCATCAGGTAAATGCAGGTAGGACCTGTTTTCCCGAATGTAGTCTAACACTCGTTGGTCTTCTTTAAAGTTCGGTAACATTTGTGAAAAATATCCGATGCGAACTGTTTCTCCTCGCCCCATAGTCCCCTTTGTAGGTTCCATGGCGCCTTGGAATAACTTCATCAGCGTCGTCTTTCCGATACCGTTCGGCCCTACCACGCCGATACGGTCATGGCGCACCATATGATAGGTAAAATCCGAAATGACCTCATGCCCCGCTTCATAGGAAAAGGACATGTGCTCTATGTCGAATATGGTATTTCCTAGCCGTGTTGCTAGTACAACGGGATCTACAGTACCTGTTTTCTGCCGTTTTTCCATGGCCTTCAGTTCTTCAAACCGCTGTATCCGCGCCTTTTGTTTCGTCGTCCTTGCCTTCGCACCTCGGCGGACCCATTGCAGTTCGCTAGCGATTAATTTTCTTCGTTTTTCTTCGATTGCATCCAGCTGTGCCTCTCGTTCTGCTTTCAAGGACACATAGGTCTCGTAGGTTTCTTGAAATTCGTATATAGTCTGGTTCGATAGTTCCCAAATGGTATTGCACACCGCATCTAAGAAATAGCGATCATGTGTGCTTAGTAATACCGCCCCTTTTCTATCTTTCAAATATAATTCTAGCCATTCTATGGTGGCCTCATCCAAATGGTTTGTCGGTTCGTCCAATAACAGCAAATCGCAAGGGTATACGAGGGCTCGCGCTAATGCCAATCGCCGACGTTGTCCCCCGGATAAATTCTTCGCCAATCCTTGTACATCGTGAAAGCCTAGGCGCGTCAAAATCATCTTCGCCTCTTGTTCCACAGTCCAACCGTCTTCTTCGTCCATGCGTTCCAATAATTTCATGTATTGCGGTGACGTTGGATTTTGCAGAGCTCGTTCAAATTTTCGCACCAGTGAAAGTTTCGGGTGGTCCCCTAGTAACACATTATCTAGTAAGGTACCACTTTCATCAATATACGGATCTTGTTCCAACCGGTGAATCGTAGCCTTTCCATTGCGCTCGATACTACCCCTATCTGGCTCTTGCACACCCTCTAATACTTGCAGTAACGTCGTTTTACCCGTTCCATTCACTCCGATTAAGCCAATGCGATGGTGCGACTCTATGGTCAAATTGACGTCTTTAAATAATAGACGTGTGCCATAGGATTTTTCTACTTGTTGTAAGGTTAAAATGTTCATAATCGTTTATACAATTCCTAATTCTTGTTTTAATGCACTTTGTAATATCTTTGAAAAGTTCAGATTTTGCCTATTTGCCGACTTTACTATAGTACGTACTAACACGTATGTCAACTATAGTTTTGCATTGACACGCCCACTTTCATGGATTAGAATAAACGTAATACATTCATTATTTTATAAGGAGGTTGTCATGGACACTGACACGGTGCAGCAAGAGTTTGAAAATATTGGTTTTGAAATTGTAGAAATTGATGAGCGAGATGTTCTGTTATACGAGTTATCTGACGGTAGCGAAGAGGAAGACGGTCAATACGCCATTGTTTCTGATGAAGATGGACGCATTCCTGAAACGATGGAAAGTCCTGTCATCGTATCCATTTATGATGATAATGATACTTTCCAATGGAGTGTCACATTATCTAGCGGTGAGGAATTGAAAGACCTGTTCTTGCGTATTGAAAGTGCCGAGGAACTATTGGAAACGCTACAAGATATTCGCCACGAGAATATTGAGCGTTACGATACGGAGATGGACTCCTATCACGAATAAAGATCGACTATAAACACAAAAATAAAGAGACAAATCAGAGGTTCTCCTCCGGTTTGTCTCTTTTTATGTATGAATCATTTGTTGGCAAGCTTCTACGATTTCCGCCGCACCGTCAACCTTCCAAGCTTTCGCCGCTTCATGCATAGCTTGTAATCGCTCTTCATTTTGTAATAAGGCCACCACCACATCATCCAAGTTTTCGATATGGCGCGCCCATTTTCCGCATCCCTTTTGTTCTAATAGTTCTGCATTCGCCTCTTCTTGACCCGGTATGGCATTGAAAAAGACCATCGGCACACCAATGGTTACCCCTTCCATGCAGGTCAAAGCGCCCGGTTTTGTCACTAGCAAGCTAGCTTTGCGCATCAATTCCGGAATTTCATTGGTATATCCGTAAATATAGATCGGGGTCTGCAAGGAATCTTTCATATGGTGCAAGGAATTATACAGGGCATCATTTAAGCCTGCCACCACGTGAATTTCATCAATGCCTGGCACCTTATCTAATCGTTGTAGAGCCTCTTCTACACAGCCTAGCCCTAGTCCGCCACCCATAAGCAAGACACGTTTGCAACTATCGCTACCGTACGGTTCTTGGAGTGGTTCAAAAAAGTGGCGCATAATCGGTATACCCGTTACATGAATTTTTTCCAAAGGCACTCCCATATTCAGCACTTCATAGACCATGGCTGGCGTTGCTACATGGTACGCATCGATTTCATCGTAGCGCCAAAATTGGTGCGCCGAAAAGTCTGTCATCACCGCTGCAATAGGAACGTCGATTTTCCGATGTCGTTTCAACACACTGGCAGCACCACAAGGAAATGGATGGGTGCAGACGATCAAATCGGGATTTTCCTTTTGGATTAATTTTTCCATACGATTTTTCAGCATCCAAGAAACTACCGTCTGTGCTACGCTCCCCTTCCACTGTCCACCGGACCAACGATATACGATATCGTAGAGAAAAGGAAAGAAATCGAGCATTTTGAAATAGGTTTCTTTCAGTAAGTTGTCAAAAGAAAATGTATCGGTCCCCAAGAAGTCCACATGGTGCACGATGGCGGATGGATCTTGTTGTTGCCAATATTCTTGTATGGCTAATGCCGCTTGTGTATGGCCCGTTCCGATAGATGCGGACACAATTAAAATACGTTGTCCCATGTGACCTCCTTTCTTCCTTTGCTATGGTTTTTATACCCCATGTCATGAACACTACATTATGTCTATTCTATCATAAATTGAGATAGATACAAAACTAGACCCGTTACAGGTATAGAAAAAGAACGCCTCCCCTTGCATCCATAAGGATTGTATCCCTATGCTACAACGAATGGCGTTCTTTACCTATTCTAGGAAAGACCTGAATTATTTTTTGCGAACAGGTGCCGCTGGTCCATTAACAAGATCTTTTAATTGTTTACCTGCTTTGAAAGCTGGAGATTTGGACGCTGGAATTGTAATTTCTTGTTTAGTTTGTGGGTTGCGACCAACACGAGCTGCACGAGAGCGAACTTCGAAAGTACCAAAACCAATAACTTGTACTTTTTCTTCTTTCGCTAATGCTTCACCAATTGTGTCGAATAAAGCTTTTACTGCTTTTTCAGCATCTTTTTTTGTCAACTCAGCTTTAGCAGCAACGCTTGCGATTAATTCAGTTTTGTTCATGATTGAACCTCCCTTAAAAATAGTATCCTCTAACTTAATCATTCGAGTTAAGTTTCACCTTAGCCGCTTCCCAAAATTCATCTAGCTCACTGAGAGAAAAATCATCCCAATTTTTTCCACTCCGTTGAACCTCTTGTTCAACATAGGAAAAGCGCTGTATAAACTTTGTATTGGTACGGTGTAGTGCATTTTCTCCGACTATTTTATACCATTTAAAAAGATTTATCAAGGAAAAAAGTACATCTCCACCCTCTTCTTCGGCTTTTTCTATATCTTTTTTGAATATCTCTTGTTTAAATTCATCTATTTCCTCATAAAACTTAGCCCAAACACCTTCTTCACTAGGCCAATCAAAGCCGACCTTGCTCGCTTTTTCTTGTAATTTTTGAGCTCGTAATAATGCCGGTAGTCCTGGAGATATTCCGTCTAGGACGGACGTTCGTTCATGGCCTTTTTCTTTGGCTTTCAATTCTTCCCAAGTCGCCAATGTTTCGCCCACCGTTTCACGGTCCGCCGTCTGAAATACATGGGGGTGACGACGTACCATTTTGGCAGTAATATCATCCACCACATCTTGCATCGTGAAATGACCATTTTCTTCTGCTACCCGTGCATGAAAGACGATTTGTAAGAGCAAACCCCCTAATTCTTCTCGTAGGTGATCAACATTCTTTTCATCGATAGCCTCTAATGTTTCATACACTTCTTCTAATAAATATCTTCGCAAGGAGCTATGGGTTTGTAATTTATCCCACGAACACCCCTTTGGTCCTCGCAATTCTGCTAATACATCTACTAATGGGTCCAATGTAAAAGGACTCATCTTTCTTTCACTCATTTTGAACCACCTTTCCGCAGTAGTTTCTGACTCAATTTCAGTAGTTCCTCTTTCGGTACTGTTTTCGTCAATCCTAATGCCACTATATACAGAATGATGCCCGCTAAAATGGCTGTAGCCACTGCCATCGTGTTGGACATGACGGTATGCATAAAGTTATAGACCATGACAGCACCACCACCCATGGCTAGGGAGGAAAATAGTATTTTTCCAATTTCTAGGTAGGACACGTGAAAGCCTGTCATACGGTACAATATATATAGGTTAGCTAGCCCTGCTAAGCCAAAGTCTACATTCGTAGCCCATGCTGCGCCCTCAATGCCCCAAATCGGTGTCAAGTACAGGTTTAAAGCTATTTTCACAGTGGCCCCTAAGAGTAAGGTCCACATCGGTAACGCCGTTCGTCCTAAGCCCTGTAGAGCCCCTGTAGTCACCTGTTGCAATCCCAATAGCCAAATGCTGGCACTTAAGACGGCAATGGCGCCCCCTGCATGAGGTGTGTCAAACATCATCACTGAGATGGGTCTAGCCAGTACACATAAACCTACAAAGGCAGGAATGGTCACCACATGAGTCATGCGGAGCGCTGTGCCCATGCGATGATGGATTTCCTCTCGATGCATCTCTAACTGTAAGCGAGAAATAGCAGGCACTAAACTTGTCGCCAAGGACATGGTCACGATGACAGGCAAGCTAATGAGCGACGTAGCCATCCCCGTTAAATACCCAAAGGCAGTGGTCGCCTCTTCCTTGCCATAGCCAGACAGTATGAGCTGTTGTGGCACAAGCCATAGGTCGATGGCACCAATAAGGGGAATCATGATGTTTGCAATGGCTACGGGGAAGGCTAAGAGTACTAATTCTTGTATAATGGTGCGTGGCGATTCTAAAGGATATACCTTGCCCTCTGGCAACCGTTCCCGACTGTAGTACACCATTAACACCACCAACCCCAAGGTGACCCCGATGACCGAGGACAGTGCGGCACGGCTCGATGCTAAGGCGATTCCTTGTGGTAGAAAATAGATGGCCGCCCCCACCATGACGAGGACCCGTGCCAACTGTTCACACACTTGAGAGATCCCTGTGGGCAACATATTTTGAAATCCTTGGAAATATCCTCTAAAGCAGGCTAGCAAGGACACGATACCTATGGCAGGTGCCACGGCTAGTAAGGCCCCTTCCGCACGGCTATCGGTGATGAATCCTGCGGAAATCACAGAAGGTATAACGAAATAAAATCCAACACTCAAGAGAGCACCCATGATACCCATAGTAGTGATGGCTACTTTGAAAATATGACGGGCTCCCCCCATATCTTCTCGCCCTACCTTGCGCGCAATCATAATCGATAGAGCTACGGGCAAGCCTGCGGCACCAATGCTGATAATCAGCTGATACAAAGAATATGCCATTTGGTAAAGCCCTACTCCTTCGCCGCCGAGGATACGGGCTACCATGACCTTACTAATGGCGCCAATGACTTTCACCAGTAGACCTGCTACCGTTAAGATCATAGCTCCTTTCATAAATCCTGTCATACTATGCCTCTCCTTTGCGTTCAAATTCGGTGAGCACCTGCTCTACTTGGCGCAAGATACTACCGTCCTGCACTTGGTAGGACCAAGTGGTCGGATTAGACCCACGGTGCTTCATATGTTTCCAAATATCTTCGCTCACAGCGCCCATATCCCAGTCCGCCATCTTCGACTCATCTTGCCACGTAAAGAGAACCTGTTCATCCTTGCGAATAACACTCTTCATACCAAGGGCACGAGCTCGTTCCTTGATGCCCGCCAATTTAATAAGTCGTTCCACCGGTTTTGTAGGCGATCCAAAGCGGTCGATTAATTCGTCCACAAAATCGTCTAATTCTGCTTTTGTAGAAACTTGGAGCAATCGTTGGCACACGGAGATTTTCCGCGCTTCATCGTGAATGTAAGCGCTATCTATGAACGCATCTATGCCTACATCCACCACTGGCGCTGGCAATGGCCGTTCCGGCACCTCTTGTTGTTGTGCCTTCGCAATAGCTTCCTCTAGCATCACCGCATACATAGCAAATCCGACGGCGGCGATATTTCCATGCTGTTGGGCTCCCAATAAATTGCCGGCTCCTCGAATTTCCATATCTCGCATAGCCAGTTTGAATCCTGCCCCTAATTCTGTAAATTCTTGGATGGCTTTCAACCGTTTTTCGGCACTTTCATTCAACACCTTATCTGGTCGATACATAAAATAGGCATAGGCGCGCTGGCTGGACCGTCCCACCCGTCCTCGCATTTGGTACAACTGTGAAAGTCCCAAGTGATCGGCATCGTAGATAATGATGGTGTTCGCATTCGGAATGTCTAGCCCCGTTTCTATAATACTGGTACAGAGTAACACATCGTACTGCCCTTCTGTAAAGTCCTGCATGATATGCTCCATCATGGACCCTGACATCTGTCCATGAGCGACAGCAATGCGTAAATCGGGCATAGCCCGTTGCAACGTGTCTTCCATATGCTCGATAGATTGCACCTTGTTGTACACGAAGTAGACTTGTCCTCCACGCTGTAATTCACGGCGAATTGCATCCATCACCACTTGCATATCAAATTCCACCACATAGGTTTGTACAGGCAAGCGCTCCATCGGAGGCGTATGGATGACACTCATTTCACGAACACCCACCAAGGACATATGCAAGGTCCGTGGAATCGGTGTGGCGCTGAGTGTTAAAATATCGATATTGGTAGCCCATTGTTTCCATTTTTCCTTCTGTGCCACCCCAAATCGTTGCTCCTCGTCCACTACTAACAAGCCCAATCGTTTAAACTCGATGCGCTTGCTTAACAAGGCATGGGTGCCGATTAAAATATCGATTTGTCCATTCAGTACACCAGAAATGATATCTTTTTTCTCCTTTGCCGTACGGAATCTGTTCAACACCTCTACACGGATACTAAATTGTGAAAATCGATGGATGAAGTTTTTATAATGTTGCTCTGAAAGCACCGTAGTTGGTACCAACATGGCCACTTGCTTGCCACTCATAACGGCTTTAAACATAGCCCGCATAGCCACTTCTGTTTTGCCAAATCCCACATCTCCGCAGAGGAGTCGATCCATCGGTCTTGGCATCTCCATAGATTGCTTAATTTCTTGGATCGCTTGTAATTGGTCCTCCGTCTCTTCGTAAGGGAATTGGTCTTCAAATTCTTGTTGCCACGGTTGATCCGGCAAAAAGGCAAATCCTTCGATAAGCTCACGTTTTGCGTACAATTCTACCAAAGTATCAGCTAGGTCATCGATAGATTTTTGCGCCTTCGCCTTCGTTTTTACCCATTCTTTACCGCCCATTTTATGGAGCTTTGGCGTAACCCCTTCATTGCCGATATATTTTTGCAATTGGTCCAAATGGTCCGCTGGCAAGAACAATCGATCTGTTCCCGCATAATCGATTTCAATGTAATCCCGATGGATTCCCTCTGTTTCAATCGTTTTAAGCCCTCGATATTTACCGATACCGTGGATACTATGCACCACATAATCGCCCACCGTAATATCAGTAAAATACTTGATTTCCTGCCCTTTTTCCGCCTTTTTACGCAGTTTTTTCTTCTGAAAACCGAAAATATTGCCTTCTGTAATGACGATGATATTAGAATGAGGCAGCTCAAATCCTTCGGAAAGAATACCATCCACCAATAGCACAACAGGTGCTGTCCATTGCCACTGTGTATGATGGGCATAGGCGATACCACTCTCTACCAGAGCTCTCTCGATAGCTTCTCTTCGCTGCTGATTATGAAGGACTAACACCACTTGCCGGTCTAATTTCACATGATAGGCTATATCATCTACTAGCATAGGTATTTGCCGCTCGTAAGAGGCAATGGTTTTCCCCATGAGTCCTATTGTTTCCGTCTTACCCCAGCCTGCAGAGCGTTGCATCATGCTAAACAGAATGCTCGTATGCGCCGTGGAGGACGCACGCCAGTCTTTCCAAGACATGTATAGGTCTTCGTTGCTACGATCTTCCTTATGCACTTTGCTGAGCGCTTCCTCAATGCGCTTCGGTTCATCTAAAATGAGCAATCCTGTATCAAGATAGGACAGTATAGAACATGTTTCCTCGTCGCTTTCCGTATGGATAGGCAGAACCATACATTCGTCTGATTCTCCCATAGAACGTTGCGTATCTACGTTAAATTGGCGAATCGTATCTATGGTATCCCCAAAAAACTCAATCCGGTAGGGAGACTCACTTTGGATAGGAAATACGTCGACAATATCTCCACGCACGCTAAAATGACCACGATATTCCACCTGGTCCACTCGTTCATATCCAATATTAACAAATCGTTCCAACAATGCTTGTTGGTCAATTTCTTGTTCTACCTGTAGGCTTAGCATATGTGACAACACCGTCACAGGCGCCCCTACAAATTGGCTTGCCTCTTCTACTGTCGCCAATACGACAACGGGTTTACCTAAGGCAAGGTTTCCCAAGGCTTCCATCCTTTTCGCCTGGGTCTCCAAGCTCTTTGCCGTCCACTGTGAAAGCGCCCTATCTACGATGGGATAGGATAACACATGACAGTCAGGCAGTAAACACTGTAGATCTCGTTCCCACATCTCTTTATGGACTTTATCATGAGTAATAATAAGGGTCGGTCGCTGCGCCTCTTTTAGCATGGCTTGACTGTATAAGAACGACTTTTGTGATCCTCCTAGCCCATAGATTTGAGTGGTCCCCTTTTTATAAAAAGCTTCTAGAGAATCTTTCATAGATCCTTTTGCATCTAATAAGGGTCGATATGTCATAGACATATATCCTTCCTTTCTTGTACATGATAATTAAATACTAGGCTCATTCCTAGTATAAGCAACTTATTTTGTCCTATAAGCATTGTTTTATCTTATAAGCCTAGACTAAAATATGATAATAAAAGGGCTATAGTTATCTATAGCCCTTTGTCCTTATTCTAAATTTTCTTCAATTGCCGTATTCGTAGATTCTTCAATATAACGAAGGGCTGCATAAATCAGATAGGCACCTACGGTGATACCGAAGAAAAATGCTTTGAAAATCTCTTTGTCCCAACGAGTTTGACGAAGACCGGATACTGCGGATACTAAAAAGTTCAAATCTGTAGCTTTCATAGCAATCTCCTTTTACAATACTAAGTTAGCAAACGATATACTTGCCTAATTGGCAAACTATAGGCATGCCTTACATATACAAAAAAAGCGAATATCACTATTCGCTTATCTTCAAAATTGGTGCGGGAGAAGGGACTTGAACCCCCACGCCAATGGCGCCAGATCCTAAGTCTGGTGCGTCTGCCAATTCCGCCACTCCCGCATAAGATGGTGACCCAGGAGGGATTCGAACCCCCGACCTTTTGATTCGTAGTCAAACACTCTATCCAGCTGAGCTACTGAGTCATATTAAATTAAGTTGGCAGGGGCAGTAGGACTTGAACCCACAACCAACGGTTTTGGAGACCGCTACTCTACCAATTGAGCTATACCCCTATCTTTACGACTTAATCAGTATAACGTAAAGTTGATACTTTGTCAAGTGATTCTTGTAGCAGAACCAAGGTATTTAGCTGGGCTAGCAGTCGCTAGCCCTCGCTAATGCAAATCAGCGACTTCCTATCCTCCCAGGCCGTTTCCAGCCAAGTACTTTCGGCGTTT
>CAUUJQ010000019.1:0-10803 GCA_963545445.1 uncultured Veillonella sp.
ACCATAGTACTGGCATATTCTCCGCCTGTATAACCTCCCATGCCATCTGCGACAATAAGGAGTGGTCCATTGGCGTAGAATCGATCTTCGTTACGCTGGCGAACTAGACCTGTTTTACTGATCCCTAAACTAATCATAACATCCCTTCTTTCAAAGATTGTTGATGTTGTATTTTTAATTGACCGCAAGCTGCTTGAATTTCATCACCCATTTCCTTGCGAATCGTTACAGACACTCCATAGGATTCTACAATCGACTTAAAGTGCTGCATTGCCTTCATAGATGGCTTGTATAAATGAATGTGTTCATTCCCATTCACAGGAATTAAGTTCACATTGCAGTGTGGAAATTCTTTTGCAATCGTTCCCAACTGATGTGCCTCTGTTTCAGAAGAGTTCACATCTTGAATTAAGATGTATTCAAATGTAATTCGGCGCTCTGTACGTTTATAATACTCCGCCACCGCCTCCAATACATCTTGTAATGCATAGGTAGCACCAATAGGCATAATCTCTCTACGAGTTGCATCTGTCGTAGCATGCAAGGATAAGGCCAATGTAATAGGCAGTTCCAACTCCGCAAATCGATAGATATTCGGCACTAGTCCACAAGTGGACACAGTCATGCGCCGATAGCCGATATTAAAGCTTTCCTTCTCATGAATGAATCGCAATGCATCCATGGTATTATCAAAGTTTTGCAAAGGTTCCCCAGAGCCCATTACTACAATAGAGTGCACTTCTTCTTTGATGATACTTTCAAATAACAGCAATTGCCCTACAATTTCAGCCACTGTCAAATCACGGAATAAGCCTTCTGTTGTGGAGGCACAAAAGATGCACCCCATGGCACAGCCCACCTGTGAGGACAAGCAGACAGAATTGCCATAATGTTGTTTCATCAGTACCGTTTCCACTTGATTGCCATCTCCGAAACGGAGCAATAATTTTTTCGTATTTCCATCGGAGCTTGTACTTTCACGCACCACCGTAGGCACTGTGATGGTACAATGTTCTACTAGCCATTCACGCATTGTCTTTGGAAGCTGCACCATCTCTTCCATAGAAAATACGTGACGTTGGTAGATATAATCCATAATTTGTTTGGCACGGAATTTAGGAAATCCCCCTTCTGTCACAACGTTACTTAACGCTGGTAATGACAGACCTATTAATTCTATCATGCTGTCTCCTTACGTAAACGGGCTATAAAGAATCCGTCCATATCATACACATGTGGCAATAATGTCACCATGGGCCCTTCTGCCTCAAATGGTAACAATGGCGCTACATCCTCCATAACAAAATTAGGGTGTGAGGCAAGGAATGATTGCGCCACCTTTTCATTCTCTAAGGTATTGATGGTACACGTAGAATATACCAAGTGGCCACCTACTTTGACATAGTTACTAGCAATATCTAAGATTTTCTCTTGTAGGATAGGCAGTTCTGTTAATTGAGACGGTTCTTTGCGCCATCTCATGTCTAATTTTTTTTGCAATATACCTAATCCAGAACATGGCGCATCTACGAGAACTGCATCGTACTGTTCTTTCCAGTCTTCACGAAGTTGTGTCGCATCACCCACGGTAGCCTGCACATTTGTCATGCCTAACCGAGTGGCATTCGTTTGTAATAATTCCACCTTATGCTCATGGATGTCCGTCGCCACAATGGATCCCGTATTACCCATTAATGTAGCCATGTGCATTGTTTTTCCGCCCGGCGCTGCGCAAGTATCCAATACATGCATGTGCGCTTTCGGGTTTACTGCATAGGCTACGGCCATAGAGGCCTCGTCCATAAATGTCAGTAACCCTTCTCGCACCCATTTCGCATGTTGCAATTGCCCTTTATGGGAGCGAATCAAAATCGCATCCGGCAACATATGGCTTGGTTCCACCACCCATTGTGCCTGTGAAAGTTCTTCTAATAAGGCCTCACGACTGATTTTCAATGTATTCACGCGAGCTGTCAGCAACGGTGTTTCATTGAACCATGCACAAAGGTCGATTGTCTCTTCTACACTTCGTTGTTCCATCCATAATGTAACTAGCCACAAGGGTTGATTATAAATGAAGGAAATTCGTTCTGCCTCTGTTGTAGCCAATGCGTCTACCCCTATGTCATCTCGTTTCCGATCTACATTACGCAACACCGCATTCACAAAGCGATCCATTCCTGGGGCCACTTTTTTTGCCAATTTTACACTTTCATTGACAGCAGCACTAGACGGCACCTTATCCATGTATAGCAACTGATAGATACCTAATCGTAAGATTTCAAGGACCATAGGTGATAACTTTTTAATCGGTTTTTTCGTCAAATATACGATGATCGCATCTAGATAGTTTTGACGACGCACCACACCATACACCAATTCTGTAAAAAATCGGCGATCTAAATCGCCCAGAGATTCTTGTATCATATACTGTGGCAATACGATATTAGCATATTTTTTATCTCGATGGATCTCCACCAAAGCTTTCATAGCCAATCTACGAATATTCTTATGTTCTTGTTTTCCTGTCGTTTCCATACAGTAACCTTTCTATGACAGTCTTAATGTCATCTGTGTTGACCCTTGTATTGCAACAAGGTCCACAAGGACGTTCATTTAATACGCCAATAACAGGTATGGGAAATACATCCGCCATGCCACTGACTAAATCGCGTTCACAGGCAATGGCAACAATCGCTTGGGGGCGTATTTCTTTAATTTTTAATCTTGCTAAGGTTCCCCCAGTGACCACTATAAAATGACATCCATAGGTATCCGCTATCTCCAGTAATGTACCTACTTGGCAGCGCCCACAACGTTTGCAGTTCTGTACATCTGTAGTCACTTTATGTACGCAGTCAGATAGTTGTAGGCAATGCGGTGTCAACAATAATAAGCGATGCGGTTCTACTTGGTAGACTTGAGTACTCACTAAATGATTGATTAAAGCAATCAAGGATTGACTCACTTCATCTGATGTACGCCCTAGTGCTTTTGCCAAGAGAATCACAAAGGGAAATAGCAAATATAGTCCTCGATTCGATAGTCGCAACAAGATGGGATGTTGAATAGGATATATCGTAACTAATGCCATATAGAGCCACATAGCAATACCAAGGATGATGGGCAATACCAAGATACTTTCTACCAATATACCCATCATCTCGCCCCATGCCATCAAGCTAGGATGCATCATGTATACCACCCAGCTCCATACACCAGTGATGAGCCCTATTGCCAGTGCTGTTAATCGTAAGTATAAGCTATAAGATTTATACATCTCCAAAGCAAACTCCCTTTGTCAGCTGATGGCCTCTTGCAAAATCACCAGCATTCATGCGCTTTTTATTCTCTGGTTGCACTTCTGTCACTCGCAATACACCATGACCTGTAAACACACTGAAAGAATCCTTGTCTACCTCGACCACAGTGCCTTCTTTTGGATATCCACAGGCTCCCTGTAAATGTTCTGGACTATACATGGACTCATGATCTACCTTGGCATGCCAGAATTTAATACGTTTTCCTTCTAAGAAGGTATAGCATCCAGGGCTCGGATTAAAGGCTCTAATTTTAGCTGCCAACTTTGCTGCCGGTTCTGTAAAAGCAAGCAAACCCATTTCTTTTGTAATTTTACCTGTTTCCACAGCCTCTTCATGACATTGTGGAGTTCTTGGCAAATCTCCCCGTTGAATAGCTTCTACGGCAGGTACAATCATTTGTGCGCCTAATCTTGCCAATGCCTCAAACAAGGTACCTGATGTATCCTCTTCTGTCACTGGAATGCGTTCCATACAGAGAATATCCCCTGTATCTAAGCCCTCATCCATATGCATGATAGTCATGCCCGTTTCTCTTTCATCATGCCATACGGCATATTGAATCGGCGCAGCCCCTCGATATTTAGGCAATAAGGAAGCATGCAAATTGATGCATCCCAATGGCGGTTGATGGATCAACCACGGTGGTAATATTTTTCCATAAGCAATGACGATAACGATATCTGGGGCTAACTCTTTGAGCAACACCTCTGCATCTTCATTGCGCAAAGACTGCGGTTGATACACGGGAATATTATGAGCTATAGCCAATTCTTTAGTGGGTGGCATTTGCAATTTATTGCCCCGTCCTTTTGGTTTATCTGGTTGGCAAAATACACCTACCACATCGTGGGTGCTATCTAGTAACGCTGCCAACGTAGGAACTGCTATATCCGGAGTTCCCATGAATACAATACGAAGTGGATTCATCTTATTGTTCCTTTTTATGAATGAAAATTTCATTAGGATTCACTAATTTTTCAACAAATAATATGCCATTTAAGTGGTCAATTTCATGTTGAAAAATTCTAGCCAAGAATCCTTCCGCTTTAATTTTAATTTTCTTATTGTTACGATTGATACCATGGACTTCGATTTTATCGTATCGCTCTACATCGCCAAATAGCTCTGGTACGCTCAAACAGCCTTCTAAGCCAATTTGGGATCCTTCTTTTTTAACGATTTCAGGATTGATCACTTCGATGAGACCATTCCCATCATCTAATACAATGATCCGTTTCGACACATTCACTTGTGGCGCTGCCAATCCAACCCCATCTGTTTTATACATAGTTTCCGCCATATCATCTAACAATTGACGGATTTTTTTATTCACGAACTCCACTGGCTCTGCAATTTGTTTTAATACAGGATGACCTGTTGTCATAACTTCTAAAACTGCCATTGTCCCTCCTAAACTGGATCCACATCAATATACATGTGGGGCATTGTAAAAATATCGGAATCATACATATAAGCTTTCATAGAACTTACATCTTTTCCGCGAATCATAATACATAATCGATACATATCTCGTATCTTAAACGCGCCATTTTCATAGGGTCCTAATACGTCGATACCGTGTCCTTTTGCCGCTTGGCGCAACTGCATTGCTAAGTCCCCGGCTCGTTGTTTGACCCCTTCTATTTTGGCATCTAATATAGTAATTTGAATCATCTCACCAATGGGTGGATATAACAAAGCTTTGCGAGCTTCGATTTCTTCAGCGTAAAAGCTTTCATAATCATGCGTCGTACTATGACGAACCGCATAATGTTCTGGACTATAGGTTTGTACCACTACTCGTCCTTCTTTTTGACCACGCCCTGCACGACCGGCGGCTTGTGTCAATAAATTGAAAGTTCGTTCTGCTGCTGTATACACAGGAATGTGCAATATAGAATCAGCAGTAATAATACCTACTGCCGTTACATTTGAAAAATCATGACCTTTTGCCACCATTTGTGTACCTAATAAAATATCATAGTGTCCTTGTGCAAAGTCTTCTAATATCTGTTCTGATTCTCCTTTTTTAGAAGCCGTATCCTGATCTAATCGAACGACTCTAGCTTTGGAGAAGCGTTTTTTCAGCTCTTCTTCCACCTTTTGCGTACCGGTCCCAAAAAAGCCAATTTTTTTGCTTCCACAATGAGGGCATGCGGTTGGGATTCGTTGGTGATGGTCACAATAATGGCAGTGTAAATCTTGGCCTGCTCGATGGTAGACCATGGAAATATCACAATGCGGACATTGTATGGTTTTCCCACAGTCCCGACACATCACAAAAGTACTATGACCTCGACGATTTAACAGCAGAATGGCTTGTTCTCCTTTTTGCAAAGTTTCATGAATCAATGTATGCATAGCTGAGGAAAATACTGAATAATTGCCATAAAACATTTCTTCTTTCATATCGATAACGGATACCTTAGGCATCGGTTGGTGAAAGATGCGATGTTGCAAAGACAACAACTCATAATCACCTTGTTGCGCCTTATAATAGGCAGCAATCGATGGTGTAGCGGACCCAAAAATCAGGGGGCATCCATTGGCTTCACTGCGCCACTCTGCCACTTTACGAGCATCATAGCGAGTCATATCCTGTTGTTTATAGGACGGATCATGCTCTTCATCAACCACAATGAGACCGATGTCTTCTGTAGGTGCAAAAATAGCTGACCGAGCCCCTATGATAATGTGGCTGTCTTTTCGGCGCAATCGTTCCCAATTGTTATAGCGCGCTCCTTTTGTAAGCTGACTATGAAAGACAACCACTTCTTGTCCAAATCGTTCTACAAAACGTTTGACGATTTGTGTAGTCAGCGCTATTTCCGGAACTAAAATAATAGCAATTTTATCTTTTTTAATCGTTTCCTGTGCGGCCTTTAAATAGAGTTGCGTCTTGCCACTTCCCGTCACACCATGAAGCAAAAAGGTTTTGCTCTGTTCCGTTTCTATGATTTCATGAATCTTCGCATACACAGACGATTGCGACTCAGTCAAAGGAATATCTTGCGCAGAATTGGTAGCGCTGTATGCCGTAGTAGTCATTTCATAGCGTAAATCTACATGAATATGAGGGCATTCTTTCACTTGTCGAATCACAGGAAGCGCAAAGCCTGCTGCTTTTAATTCTGGAATTGGTGTTGGTCCATGGCTGAGCAAATAGTCTGCTAATAACCGCTGTTTGCGTTTACGCGCTTCAAAATAGTCTACCCGAAAAGCCTCTGTAGGAACTAACCACTCCACCTTTGGTCTATCATAAGATTTTAATTTGCTCTTATCCACAGTAAATAAGCTCAAGGCCTCTGCAAAAGTGCACATATAATATTCACTGAGTTTGCGAGCCGTGTCCATCATCTCTGGAGAGAACCACGGAACAGGATCTAGCACATCTATGATTTTTTTTAGTTTAAAAGGCGGATTTGCTATCGTACTATAACCCACTAAAATCCCTTCGTCACGTGAGGCTCCTAAGGGAACTGATACACGTGTTCCTATGGCCACACGGCCAAAAGATTCTGGAATTTCATAGGTTAATGGTTTATGTAATTGTTTTGCAGGACGATTGATAATTATTTCACCTAATAGCATTGTAACCTCCTGACTAAACACTCTCCATTATACCATGATTAGCCCCATCATTCCTACTCTAATAGGGGAGTCTCCTATACTTTTTAGCAATCATGTATATGTACCTATTAGATATACCTTACAGATTTGCCACGCAGAATTGCCGCACGGATATCCCCACAGATTTGTATGCAAAAAGAGGACAGGGAATTTCCATTCCCTATCCTCTTCTACTTGACTATACAATGCACCACCGTGCTATGTTAGATCCTTCTATTATAGACCAGCGTCTTTACGAAGCGCTTCTGCTTTGTCAGTGCGTTCCCAAGGAAGATCTACATCTGTACGGCCAAAATGTCCATAGGCTGCTGTTTTTTTGTAATGTGGTTTCAACAAGTCTAACATTTTAATGATACCTGCTGGACGAAGGTCGAAATGTTTCACTACTAATGCAGAGATTGCTTCTTCTTCGATTTTTGCAGTACCAAACGTTTCCACCATGATGGATACAGGTTTTGCTACGCCGATGGCATAGGCAACTTGTACTTCACATTTATCAGCAAGACCAGCTACTACGATATTTTTAGCTACATAACGAGCTGCATACGCTGCAGAACGGTCAACTTTTGTAGGATCTTTACCGGAGAATGCTCCGCCGCCATGACGAGCCATACCGCCGTAAGTATCTACGATAATTTTACGACCAGTCAAACCAGCATCCCCTTGAGGACCACCGATTACGAAACGACCTGTTGGATTGATGAAATATTTTGTATTTTCATCGATAAATCCTTCTGGAAGTACTGGGTCGATAACATATTTTTTAATGTCTGCTTGAATTTGTTCCAATGTTACTTCTGGACTATGTTGTGTAGAAATAACGATAGTTTCGATACGTTTAGGTTTGCCATCAACATATTCTACAGTGACTTGTGTTTTACCATCTGGACGAAGGTAATCTAATGTACCATCTTTACGAACTTTTGCCAATTGACGAGATAAACGGTGAGCCAAGCTAATAGGCATAGGCATAAATTCTTCTGTTTCGTTAGAAGCAAAACCGAACATCATACCTTGGTCGCCAGCACCAATTTTATCAAATTCATCGCTACCACCTTCACGGGATTCCAATGCTTCGTCAACACCCATAGCAATATCAGCAGATTGTTCGTCAATCGCTACATTAACGCCACAAGTATCTGCATCAAAGCCAAATTTTGCACGAGTGTAACCGATTTCACGGATTGTATCACGTACAATATGAGGGATATCTACATATGTATTTGTAGTAATTTCGCCTACTACGTGAACTTGACCTGTTGTCACTAAAGTTTCGCAAGCAACATGTGCTGTTGGATCTTTTTCTAAAATCGCATCCAATACAGCATCAGAAATTTGGTCAGCAATTTTGTCTGGATGACCTTCTGTTACGGACTCAGAAGTGAAAAATACGTGTTTTTCTGCCATGAGTAAACCTCCAATAAAAAAATTCCCCATCCCAAAGACGAGGAATTATATCCCCATCTTCCGATTTAACATCGTTGGATTTAGCACCTTTTCCTTTCGGAATGGTTGCTGTAGCTTCAAAGGGCCTTTCCCTCCACTACTCTTGATGAGACTGTATCATACATATAATACTTAGTTTAAAATCACTACTTAAGATTATATCACATTCTTACAGCTCTGCCAAGGCTTGAATAATATGTTCTGCCACATCTAATTTCGACATATTGGACAAATTAACGATTCGATCATCGGGATAGATAAATGTCACTTCATTGGTGCTTACGTCGAATCCTACATTTTCTTTGCTCACATCATTGGCCACTAACATATCGAGGTTCTTTTTACGTACTTTTTCTTTTCCATAGGCAATAACATCTTGCGTTTCCGCAGCAAAACCAATTAACTTTTGATGTGTTTTTCGTTCCCCTAATCCAGCCAATATGTCAGGATTCTTAACAAGTTCTAAGGTCATAGATGTTTGCTTTTTAATTTTTTGATCCGACACTTCAGCCACTCCATAGTCCGCTACTGCCGCAGACATAATGACAGCATCTACAGAATCATAGAAATCATCGATGACCTTTTTCATTTCTACTGCTGTTGTCACAGGAAAGCGAGCCACGCCGTTTGGGACTGGCAAATTCACAGGACCTGATACAAGAAATACTTCAGCCCCCGCTTGTGCTGCTTTTAGAGCAATGGCATGTCCCATTTTACCGCTAGATCGATTTGCAATATACCGAACAGGGTCAATGGCCTCTTGGGTACCACCTGCACTGACTAACACTCGTTTGCCAGCTAGCAAATTATTTTTTCCTAATTCATAATACAGCCAATCTACAATTTTTTGAGGATCTGGCAAACGACCCTTCCCTTCTACGCCACATGCAAGAAGACCACTTTCAGGTGCTAGCACACGGACACCTCGACTGCGCAATACTGCTAGGTTTTCCTGTGTTGCTGGATGCGCGTACATATTGCTAGTCATAGCAGGACAGATATAAATAGGAGCTGTTGTCGCTAATAGTTGCGTTGACAACATATCGTCTGCAATGCCATGAGCCATTTTAGCAATCATATTCGCTGTAGCTGGCGCTACAATGTACGCGTCTGCCCATGTGGCGTAGGCAATATGCTCCACATTCCAGTCATGAACATCTTCAAACATATCCACTGCTACAGGATATTTACTAATTTCTCCAAATACAAGAGGACTCACAAGTTTCGTAGCATTCTTTGTCATCACTACTTTCACTTCTGCTCCGGTTTTGCGCAAACGACTTACCAAGTCGACTGCTTTATAAGCCGCAATCCCACCTGTTACACCTACCACAATATGCTTACCCTGTAAATTGTATTGACCATCTCCATTTATATGATCTAGGGTGGTTCTCAATGTTGTCTCTTCCAAGCCTGTCACCTTTCCTTTATTCACCAAAAAGTTGCTTTCTCTTTCTTCTTATTATACAACAACTATCCACGGAATACATAATAAATAAGCTGCAACTATGAGCTATCCGCTAGTCTCATGTCACAGCTTATTTTTCCTGTAAACAACAGGAGATCCTAATATATACATCTGCCCTTATGGGGTTATAAAGGCAAGGACAAATGAACGACAGTTTTTACTGCTTTCTTTGTACCATCTACTTTTTTAAATCCTAATGTAGTATATAGCTCTTTTGCATTTTCCATGCTTGGCAAGCTATCTAATAGCAATGTTTTATAACCAAATTCACGTGCATCTTCTACGATCATTTTAGCCATGTTCGTACCTAAGGAACTATGTCTGAAAGCTGGTCGTACATACAAGCGTTTCATAGCTGCTGTGTTTTTATCTACCCGTCGTAACGCCACACAACCTGCCGGTTGATTGTCAATAAAGGCAATGTACAGCGCTTCGCCTTCACCTTTATATTTATCTTCTAATCCATGAAATTCTCTCAAATTTGCTGATACTCCAAGGGATTTTACATATTCTACAAATAAATCTTTTACTTCATCAATATAGTCATGACCATTACGAATTTCAAAGTTCATACGTACTCCTCCTTATAGTATTACAGGATGCTCATATTAGTAGTATTCGACGTCTTTTGGAAAACTCCTTTTTATTTTTTAAAAATTTTTATTTTTTTCAATTTTCATGAAATGCAGCCGGGAATTTCGTGAAATTTACTGTTATACCCCGTGTTATCACCTCATATTTTCTAGTAGTTTTCGTAAACTCTATGTAGAAAACACCTCCCAGACTCCATTAGTCCGAGAGGTGTTACACTTCTTATTGTTGTTGCAATGTTTTGCGATTTTCTTTAATAGTTTCTAATTCTTTTTCTAGGTTAGCTTCTAAATATTTTAATACATCACAAGCATATTGAACAGATCTGTTTTTCAATTAATCATA
>CAUUJQ010000020.1:0-10779 GCA_963545445.1 uncultured Veillonella sp.
ATACATTGTTAACAGTGTCCTACATGGGAACGGATGCCATCGTGATGCGCTCTAGCGAAGAAGGCTCTCCACTGTATGCTACAAAATGCGTAGACCCTATTATCATCAATGCAGGTGACGGTGCTCATGAGCATCCCACACAAGCATTGCTAGACATGTATTCGATTTTAGAACACAAACCTAGCTTAGAAGGTTTGAAAGTAGTGATTGTGGGTGACATCATGCATAGTCGTGTGGCGCGCTCTAATATTTATGGATTGAAAACAATGGGTGCTGATGTACACTTGGCGGGCCCTAGAACATTGGTGTACCCAGAACTTGAAAAACTAGGTGTCACAGTGCATCACGATGTGCGAGAAGCTGTGAAAGATGCGGATGTTGTAAACGTACTTCGCATTCAATTAGAACGAATTAACTCTGCTTTATACCCAACGAACCGTGAATATGCACGTATCTTTGGTATCAATAAATCCGTCTTAGCCAATGCAAAAGACGATGTGCTAGTACTACATCCAGGACCGATGAACCGTGGTTTGGAAATTGCTCCAGATGTGGCTTACGGTGACGAATCTGTGATTCAAGAACAGGTGCGTAATGGTGTGGCTATTCGTATGGCAGTATTATACTTAACAATTATGGGAGGTGACGGCAGTGAGCTTGTTGATTAAAAATGGTACGGTAGTAAATCCGGCAAAAGGACAACATGAGATCGCAGATATTTTAGTAGAACATGGTGTGATTTCAGCCATCGGTCAAAATTTAGAAGCCCCTCAAGCAGAGGTATATGATGCAACAGGCTTAGTCGTTGCGCCTGGTTTGATTGACATTCACACCCATTTGCGTGAACCTGGACAAGAGGCAAAAGAGGACTTTCACAGTGGTACACAAGCGGCCGCTGCCGGTGGATTTACACGCATTGCTACCATGGCTAACACGAACCCAGTAGTGGATAACGCAGCCTTAGTTCGTGGCTTGCGCAAACAAGCGGAACTGACAGGCGTTGTGAAAGTAGAATTTATGGGTGCTATCTCGAAAGGTCTGCAAGGAAAAGAATTAGCAGAAATGGGCGATATGGCAGAAGCTGGCGTAGTAGGGTTCTCTGATGATGGACATTATGTAGAGAATGCGGCTTTCATGCGTCGTGCCTTGGAATATTCATCCATGTTTGGGAAAATGGTCATCGACCATGCAGAAGAATGCAGTTTGACATGTGAAGGTCATATGCACGAAGGCATTGTATCCTACGAAATGGGCGTGAAAGGTCGTCCAGCCGTAGCGGAAGATCTAGCTGTAGCTCGTGACATCCTGTTAGCGGAGATGACAGGCGGTCATATTCACATCGCTCATGTCAGTACGAAAAGTGCTGTAGATCAAGTGCGCCGTGCAAAAGCACAAGGTATTAAAGTGACTTGTGAAGTGACAAGTCAACATTTGGCTTTCACCGATGAATATTTACGTGATTACAATACAGATTTTAAAATGGCGCCACCTATCCGATCTGAAGACCATCGACAAGCGTTGTTAGAAGCTCTTAAAGATGGCACCATCGACGCCATAATTACGGACCATGCACCGCATGCGTACGAAGAAAAAGACGTGGAGTTCTGCTGTGCAGCGAATGGTTTCACAGGACTAGAAACATCCTTTGCGGCGGTGGTGACACATGTATTGAAACCAGGTATCTTGTCCATTGATGAAATCATCAACTTGATGAGCACAAAGCCAGCGCAACTCATTGGGGTTGATGGCGGTGTCTTAGAAGTGGGTAAACCGGCAGATATTTCCGTATTATCCCTTGATGAAACTTGGACAGTGGATCGCAATCAATTCTATACGAGAGGTAAATCTTGCCCATTCGATGGAATGACAGTCACTGGTAGACCAAAATTAACAGTAGTAGACGGACAAATTGTAATGAAAGACGGGGTTGTAGTAGCGTGAGAGGAAAATTAGTACTTGAAAATGGAACTATCTTCGAAGGTACCTTGTTAGGCGGCATGCCTATCGTTGGCGAAGTAGTATTTAATACGGGTATGACAGGATATCAAGAAATTTTGACAGACCCATCCTATGCGGATCAAATTATTACATTAACCTACCCATTAGTAGGTAACTATGGTGTGACACGTGAAGTGGATCAATCTTCTAAACCATATTGCAAAGCCATGATTGTAGGGGAATTATGTTCTTTCCCAAGCAATTGGCAAAATGAAGGCGCTTTTGAAGAGTATATGCGTATGCATGGCATCCCTTGCTTATACGATGTAGATACACGTGCCATTACACGTGCTATTCGTAGCCATGGTGTTATGAAAGGTGTGATTTGCCCAGTAGATACAGAGCAAGAAAAAATCGATGCTCTCTTGGCGCAACCATTAGCAACAGACCATATCATGCGAGTGACTACGAAATGGGAAGGCCATCGTGGAAGCGATAGTGCGGAGTTCCATGTGGCTGTGTACGACTTTGGTATTAAAGAAAATATTTTACAGTCCTTGGAAAATGAAGGTTGTAAATTGACTATTTTCCCAGCAAATACAAAGGCAGAAACAGTGATGGCATGCAATCCTGATGGTATCTTCTTGTCCAATGGCCCAGGGGATCCAAAAGATGTACCTGAAATTGTAGAAGAAATTAAAAAATTAATCGGTAAAAAACCAATCTTCGGTATCTGTATGGGCCATCAATTGATTGCTCGTGCCTTTGGGGGAGATACGTATAAATTGCGCTTCGGACATCGTGGATCCAACCATCCAGTGAAGGATTTAGACACAAATCGCGTGTACATTACGTCTCAGAATCATGGCTATGCTGTAGATGAAGCAAGCCTAGAAGGGTCGGGTTTGCGCGTATCCCATCGCAGTGTCAATGACGGCACAGTAGAAGGTTTGTTGCATACAGAATTGCCGATTATGTCTGTACAATATCACCCAGAAGCATCTCCGGGACCAACAGATAATGTATATTTGTTTGAACGTTTTAAAACATTAATGAGAAGGGGTTAATCATGGAAAAGAAAAAAGTTCTTGTCATCGGTTCTGGTCCTATTATTATTGGACAGGCCGCAGAATTTGACTACGCAGGCACACAAGCTTGCCAATCCCTTCGTGAAGAAGGTTATGAAGTAGTGTTGGTGAACTCCAATCCAGCTACGATCATGACAGACCGTGACATTGCAGATCGCGTATACATTGAGCCAATTTCCTTAGAATTTGTCACAGAGATCATCCGCAGAGAGCGCCCTTATGGTGTACTAGCTACCTTAGGTGGTCAAGTGGGCTTAAATATGGCGGTTGAACTTTCAGAGGCAGGAGTACTGAAAGAATACAATGTTAAATTATTGGGTACAACCTTAGAGGCTATTAAACAAGCGGAAGACCGTGAACTCTTCAAAGAAGCGATGAAACGCATCAATCAACCGGTGCCAGAGTCTGATATTTTCAGTGATGTAGCGGAAGCGGTGGAATTTGCAAACAGCATTGGCTACCCTATCATCATTCGTCCTGCTTATACATTGGGTGGTACTGGTGGAGGTATTGCACACAATGAAGAAGAAATGTACATGATTGCCCTTCGCGGTATTAAATTGAGCCCTATCCATCAAATTCTTGTAGAACGCTCTGTAGCGGGCTGGAAAGAAATTGAATATGAAGTGATGCGTGACCGTGCAGACAACTGTATCATCGTATGTAATATGGAAAACATCGACCCAGTTGGGGTGCATACAGGGGACTCCGTCGTGGTGGCACCATCGCAAACATTGAACGATACACAATACCAAATGTTGCGTACCGCATCGGTAGACATCATTCGCTACCTTGAAATCGAAGGTGGCTGTAATGTGCAATATGCCTTGGATCCATACAGCAATCAATACTATGTTATCGAAGTAAACCCTCGTGTATCTCGTTCCTCTGCATTGGCGTCTAAAGCGACAGGCTATCCAATTGCTAAAGTAGCCGCTAAAGTAGCTATCGGTATGACATTGGACGAAATTACAAATGCTGTTACGGGTGAAACAAAAGCTTGTTTCGAGCCATCCTTAGACTATGTGGTAACTAAATTCCCACGTTGGCCATTTGAAAAATTCAACTTGGCAGACCGTACGTTAGGAACACAAATGAAAGCCACTGGCGAAGTTATGGCTATCGACCGTACATTAGAGGGATCCTTGTTAAAAGCGATTCGTTCCTTGGAAATTGGCTTAGACCATATTGAGTTGAAGAAAATCGCTCATGAAACGCCAGAACAATTGATTGAACGTTTACAATTAGTAGATGATGAACGGTTATATGTCATTGCGCAAGCACTTCGTGCAGGAATTAGTGTAGAAAAAATCTGCTACATTACAAAAATTACATCTTTCTTCATCAATAAAATTAAAAATATCGTGTTAGTGGAAAAAGATTTGGCAGCCAATGGTTTGACTGACAGTAACCTTCGATTAGCTAAAAAATACTCCTTCCCAGATAGAGTCATCGCTCGCTATGCGAATTGCTCCCCTGAGGACGTGTTGGCAAAACGAAATGAACTACATATTCATCCAACATACAAATATGTAGATACTTGTGCGGCAGAATTTGAAGCGCATACACCATATTACTACAGTGCGTACGCTACAGAAGATGAAGTAGTGCCACGTGGTGAAAATAGCGTGATCGTTCTTGGCTCTGGTCCGATTCGTATCGGTCAAGGCGTAGAGTTCGACTATTGCTCCGTTCATTCTTCTTGGGCGTTGCGAAAAGCAGGCATGAAATCAATCATTATCAACAACAACCCAGAAACAGTAAGTACAGACTTCGATACATCTGACAGCTTGTACTTTGAACCGTTGACTGTGGACGATGTCATGGAAATTGTGCGCAAAGAAAACCCAGTAGGGGTTATTGCTCAGTTCGGTGGACAAACAGCGATTAATTTGGCAGGTCCATTGGCAGAACGAGGCGTGAAGATTCTAGGCACATCTGTGGACAGCATCGATATGGCGGAAGACCGTGAACGTTTCGATGAATTGTTGGCAAAATTAGAAATTCCTCGTCCAGTAGGTGCTTTGGTAACGAGTGATGAAGAAGCCTTAGAAGCGGCAAAACGCCTGCAATATCCATTGATTGTTCGCCCATCCTATGTACTAGGTGGACGTGCTATGGAAATTGTGTATAATGACCAAGAATTAGATCGGTATATGAAGGAAGCTGTAGTAGCGTCGAAAGACCATCCTGTGTTAATCGACCGTTACATGGTAGGTATGGAAGTAGAAGTAGATGCTATCTCCGATGGTATCGATGTATGCATCCCTGGTATCATGGAACAAGTAGAACGTGCCGGCGTACACTCTGGTGACTCTATCGCCGTATATCCAGCACAACATTTATCTGAAGAAGTAACGAACCAAATCGTTGATTATACACGTCGCATCGCTATAGGCCTCAATGTAAAAGGTGTGCTCAACATCCAATACATCGTGGTGAATGGTGAACTTCATGTAATCGAAGTAAACCCACGTTCTAGCCGTACTGTACCTTTCATCAGTAAAGTAACAGGCATCAACATGGTGGAATATGCGACTCGCATTGCATTAGGAGAAACATTAGAAAGCTTGGGCTTGCCAACAGGATTAGTACCAGCTCGTCCACATGTGGCGGTGAAAGCACCAGTATTCTCTTTCTCTAAAATGGGCTTAGTAGAAATTGCTTTAGGACCAGAAATGAAATCCACAGGGGAAGTTATGGGTATTGGGCGTACTTATGCAGATGCTTTATTTAAAGCCATCCATGGGGCTAACATGCGCATCCCTGATAAAGGCAATATCTTGATGACTGTAGCAGACCGCGATAAAGAAGAAGCGGCCCGCTTGGCAAAAGGCTTTATCGATTTGGGATACCATATTATGGCTACTGGCGGTACAGGTCGTTATTTCACAGAACATGGTGTGAATTGCACAGTGGTCAATAAAATTTCTGAAGGCAATCCAAACTGCGCTGACTTCATTCGAGAAGGTAAAGTAGACTTGATGTTGAATACGTTGACATATGGTAAAAAACCAGAGCGTGAAGGATTCCAATTGCGCCGCTTAGCCGTAGAAATGGGTGTACCATGTTTGACATCCTTAGATACAGCTCGTGAAGTATTACACGTAGTAGCAAGTCGTGCTACCGCAGGGGATGCTATCACAGTAGATGCCGTACAAGATTATGAAATGGAGTAATCACGAATGAGTGGATATGTAGAAATGGGTCGAGTGATTCATAATACACAAATAGGTAGCGATGTATGGCGCATGTTAATATATGCACCAAAACAAGCTAAAGAGGCACAATTAGGGCAATTCTGTAATGTGCGCGTTACAGGGGGCACAGCACCTCTGTTGCGCCGCCCTATTAGCTATGCTGGCTTTGATGCAGAGGCGGGCACTATCGACTTGTTGTACCGTGTAGTAGGCAAAGGGACAGAGTTGATGACGAAATTACAAGAAGGAGATACCCTAGATTGCTTAGGACCACTAGGAGAGCCTTTCGCAACAGCAGATCGCATGCTATTAGTAGGTGGTGGCGTAGGAATTGCGCCGATGTTATGCATCGCTGATCGATTAAAACCAGGCCAAGAAGCCCATGTTATCTTGGGGTTCCGCAACATCGGTGAATCCTTCTGGGCTGATTTGTTCAAAGATAGCCCTGTGACAGTGCATATCACTACAGATGATGGGTCCTTGGGGACGAAGGGGTATCCGACAACAGTGATGGAAACGCTGATGAAAGACAATCATTTTGATGCAGTATTAACTTGTGGACCTACACCGATGATGAAAGGTGTAGCCGCTGTAGCGCAACAAATGAATGTACCATGCCAAGTTTCCCTGGAAGAGCGCATGGGTTGCGGTACTGGCGGTTGCGTAGGTTGTGCGTGCCAAGGTAAAAGTGGTAAACGCTATAAAGTATGCAAAGATGGCCCTGTATTCCCAGCTGAGGAGGTGTTTTTCTAATGGCAACAGCAGATCCTAGATTAGCCGTAGAATTTTGCGGTATTTCTATGAAAAACCCTATCGTAGCAGCATCGGGGACCTTTGGATTTGGCCTAGAATATGATGGCTACTTAGACTTAAATACAGAGGTAGGTGCGATTTCTGTGAAAGGCTTAACGCCTACTGCGAGACCAGGTAATGCTGGCGTTCGTATTGCGGAAACACCATCTGGCGTATTGAACTGTATTGGCTTGGAAAATCCAGGAGCAGAAGCTTTTGTGGCGGATATTTTACCAACTCTTACAGGCTATGATGTACCTATCTTTGCGAACATCTCAGGCAACACTCTAGAAGAGTACGAATTCATGGCAAAAACATTGACCGTAGAAGGGGTAGCTGCACTAGAAGTAAACATTAGTTGCCCAAATGTGAAATGTGGAGGCATGGCATTCGGCGTACAACCGGAAAGTGCCGCGGCAGTTTGTAAAGCCGTTAAATCCCATACAGATTTGCCGGTGATTATGAAATTGTCACCGAATGTAACGGACATTGTAGCAATTGCTCGTGCCGTCGAAGCTGCTGGAGCAGATGGCATCAGCATGATCAATACGCTATTGGGCATGTCTGTGGACTTGCGGACACGAAAACCGTTGTTGGGGAATATTTACGGTGGTTTATCGGGTCCAGCGGTGAAACCAGTGGCATTGCGATTGACACACCAAGTGGCGCAGGCCATCGATATTCCTATTATGGGTGGTGGCGGCATCATGACTGGTGAAGATGCCTTAGAATTTATGGTAGTAGGAGCTGACATCGTATCTGTGGGGACGGCTACGATGGTAGATCCACGAGCTATCGGCATCATTGCTAGTGAAATGAGTGCTTACTGTGAAAGCCAATACATTGACCATGTACAAGACTTGGTAGGATCCATTGTGATCTAAACATAAAAAAAGAAGAGAACATAGTATACAAAAAGGACTGTTTCCATGCTAGGCACATGGAAACAGTCCTTTTCGGTTATATCTTTTGTAATAGTTCTTCTTTTTTCTGTTGAAATTCTTCGTCAGTAATGGCCCCCATATCGAACAGCTCCTTCAGCTGTTTGATACGGTGGATAGGGTCCTCCTGTACAGAGGAAACACTGGATTCTATGGTCTCTGTGGGCTCTGTAGATGATGTTTCTTCTACTTCAATCGTAGAAGGTTCCACCGGTGGTCCTGCCTCGATGGAGGCTTTCACAGCAGCTGTATTCACCCAGAGGCCACGCTGTTGTTGATCGTAATCATAGGCGACGGCGCCACGAGATTCGATCCAAGCTTGTAAATTGTCGTTCACCAAATTAGTGAGCACATCCAAGGTAGCCAAACATGTGTCATGTCCTTGAACGAGCAATACACGATGGGTACGACTTACTTCTTTGTTGTCGATATGGTGAATATCTTTGTCATAGAACTTAGCACGTGTACCGTAGCGACCGCGATAGGTAAAGAGACCTGTTTGCGTATTGTAGGTGATTTTTACTTGCAATGTATGGCCACCAGGGGCGTAACTGATGATATGATCTGGGGTTTGTTTAAACCAATCGAAGAGTCCCATAGTGTTTATCCTTTCTTAGCTCGTGTAGGCCAATGTGAAGGAGCGCCATAGCGATTGCTACGTTCTGTGCCTGGAAAGAAGATCAGTGCTCCATGAATGATATAAATAAGGATGAGATGTAAAATATATGTGTTTTTTAAGGGGATATATAAATTGGTACAAATGATGTACATCCCTAACAGGATACCGATGGGGAATCCGGGAATGGAGATGTCATTAAGACGTCTCACATATAATGTATAGTAGAATGGGAGTAATGCAATATAGCCTGCATAGGCGAGTGCTTTCACCCCAAAGTAAGCTGGTAAAATAACGACAACATCTAATAACTGTTGAATCAACATAGTAAATATATGCATAGTGGCGGATAGAAACAGAATGCCGATAGTAAATTGTAATCGGTTGATGCGTCCAGTAATAGTCATCCATCCATGACTATGTGGGGCGATCCAACGAGACAAAAAGAGGGCGATGATGCCAACTGCTGCAGAAATCCCCATATTGATAACTATATCCATAACGTACCTCCTAAATGCTATGCATTAGTATACCATAGTTTGGCGTATATGGCGAACGATAGAGGGAATTAGTACAATTGATAGAGATTCTTCATTTAAATCTTAAAAAAGTAATGTACTATGTAGAAAGTTATTAGAAAAAAATAGGCAAAATAGCGCTTCATTGGTATAATAGTAAAGATAGTTAAAAAAGTGGTTCACTTTTTTCTCTCTAACTACGATTATATAGTTATGAGAGGAGGAAGTTATGGAACCTGTATCAACACCTATGGAAAAACGTATTCGCATGGTTCGTGCTTGGCTAGATGCAGCGGCGAAGTCCTACGCCACAAAGGGCAGCGTGAAAGGAAACTTTCACTTGTTCTTGGCGCAAGCAGAAATGAAACAGATGAATGAAGGACGCCCCTCGATTGTTACGTATTTTCAACGTATCCTATGGGGATTGGTTGCAGTGGGTATCTTAGGAGCTACGCAATGGTGGATGTCCCATGATAGTACACCGAAGGTCGTAGACACACCCGTGGTACAGCGCAGTGTGGCCCCAGCACCTGAAACACCGCCGGTGATTCCAACAACTCCCTCAGAACAACCAGAGTCTAACAAGGTAGAATCAGTTTCAGAACCGGCTCGTGTTACCCCCGTAGCACAGCCAGTGGCGGAGCCAATGCAAGCTCCTAGCATTACTTCACAAGACATGTTACATGCGGTGCAAGCTGGTGGACGTATTTTGCGAGATTAGCACCTTTTATATCTTAAGGAGGAACGTATATGAAGGGAAACCTATCTTATAAGAAATTTTTAACCTTTGCTGTGTTAGCGGCAATCAGTACAACACCTGTATTTGCCGATACAGCAACTAACTCTGAAAGTGGTAAAACAATTGCGAAACTGTCTATGGCAGACTTAGGAAAGCAAAATACTACACGTCAAGAAGCAGTGGCATCTGGCGATGCAGCAACGGAAGCAGCCATTGCGGCAGCTCGTGATGGACTTTCAGAAGCGGCGAAACGTGACGCTATTGAAGAGCAACGCAAACGGGTGGATAACTCTTCCTTGGCGACGAATGACCAAGAAGTAAAAACCATCACAAAAGCGGGTGGCGATAAATTAGAAGAAGCACAAGCGGCAGGCGTGGAAACAGCAATTCCACAAGTGCAAGCTCGTTATTTTACAAGCCTTACAGAAGAAACATTGCAAAAATATGTAGGCAAAACGATTACTAAAATTTCCATCGACGGTCTTGACGCAGCGGCGATTCCTCAATTTGCTAGCTTGTTGCAAGGCAAAATTGGCGATGTTGTATCCGTGGAAGGCATTTCTAAAGAAATCGCTAATTTAGGCGGTTCTGGGGTGCTTTCAGAAATTACACCTGTATTCACAGAAGTACCAGAAGGGGTTGCAGTATCCTATCATGTGACATTGAACCCAGTGATCAAAAATGTTTCTGTGGAAGGCAATACAGTGTATAAAACAGATGTATTGGTTCAGTACTTAGGGGTACAACCTAATACGGTATTAAATACAATTTCTGTGGGTGAAAAAGTACAAGGCATTAATGCGGCGTACCAACGTGATGGCTATATCTTGGCCCATGTGAAAGATATGGCTGTGGATGAGCAAGGCGTGTTACATGTGGTAGTTGTAGAAGGTATGGTAGACCGTATTACACCACATGGTAATAAGAAAACAAAAGATAGAGTTATT
>CAUUJQ010000021.1:0-10714 GCA_963545445.1 uncultured Veillonella sp.
TCTTGAAGCTATTTGATAGCTCATTCATTTTCGTTGTTGCCAATTGCTTGGCAGATTTTTTTGGTTGGTTTCAACTATGTGAAACCCGCACTCTGGCTTATGTTTACTTCTTTCGAAGTAATTACCTTACATTGTTCAGTTTTCAAAGATCATCTATATCCTCATACTACATAAAGTAGTAAATGGTGACCCACCCGCGACTCGAACGCGGGACACCCTGATTAAAAGTCAGGTGCTCTGCCAACTGAGCTAGTGGGTCATAAAATGGCAGGGGTGGATGGGATCGAACCATCGCATGTCGGAGTCAAAGTCCGATGCCTTACCGCTTGGCTACACCCCTGTGTTGTGGGGTGAGTAATGGGGATCGAACCCATGCATAACGGAGCCACAATCCGCCGTGTTAACCGCTTCACCATACCCACCACAGGATATTTATTCTGTTTAGCACTGCCGTGCCTTACAACGATACTTAGTATATCAGTTAATGTTTTTTGTGTCAACCACTTTTTTAAAAACTTTTTTAACTGTTCTACTATCTCTCTGTGAACACTTGATTCATCCAGTGAGGCATCGCTGATGTTTTTACAGTATATCAAACATTCCGTATCTTGTAAACCCTTTTTTTTTTAACTGTTCTACTATCTCATATTGAACATTACATTCATCACATGAGCATCGCTGATGTCTTTAAAGTATATCAAACATTCTTTATCTTGTAAACCCCTTTTTATAGTATTACTGTCTACGTTCATATTGCTTTCATTAAAACCTACATATAAACACAAAAACAGAGGCCTATAAGGTTTCCCCTACAAGCCTCTATATGTATCATATTACCTTAAACTAATTTAACTAGGTCATTTAGATTTTCAGCCATTGTTGGATGTGTAAAGATTTGGTCACGTAAGTACGTATACTTAATATTGTTATCCATAGCCATTTTAATGATGTTAATTAACTCTTCAGAGTTTTTACCAAATAAAGTAGCGCCTAGGATCAGACCGGTGTCTTTGTTAACTGTTAATTTAAATACACCACGTGGATCTTGGTTGACTGCATGACGTGGCATATTATTTACTGGCAATGCAACGGTAACTGCATTTGGGTATTGGACTTTTGCTTCTTCTTCGTGTAAACCTACATGGGATAAAGCAGGTGTGATGAAAGTAGAATAAGGCACGTGAGCACGATTACCTAGTTTATAGCTTTCATCGCCGTGCAATACACGATTTACAATGCGGAAGTCGTCAAGGGATACATAAGTAAATTGTTGTCCCCCGTTCACATCGCCAACAGCAAATACATTAGGAACCGCCGTCATCAATGTGTCGTCTGTAACGATAGAGCCATTTGGACGAACTTCAATATCGGTATGTTCTAAGCCTAGACCTTCTGTATTCGCTTTGCGACCTGTAGCATGTAGCAATGCATCGAAGACAAACTCTTCTCCGCTTTCAGTAACCACTACTACAGTATCGCCTACGTTTTTAATTTCTTTTGTCACAGCATTGAAATGGAAATGAATGCCATCTTCTTCTAAATATTGTTGCGCCAACGCAGCCACATCTGCATCTTCACGTTTTAAAATTCTGTCACCACTTTCAAAGGCAGTTACGTCAGCACCTAAACGTGCGTATAGATTGGCAAACTCGATGCCGATATTACCGCATCCAATGATACCTAACCGTTTTGGCAATGTAGGAAGAGCTTGTAACTCTGTACTGTTATATACAAATTTAGATGTAGATAGGCCTGGGATTGGAAGCACTACATTCGTAGCCCCTGTATTGATGATGATAATTTCAGCCGTCAACGTTTCCACACCGTCTGCTGTTGTCACTTCTACTTCTTTATTGGAAGTAAACTTGCCATGCCCAGTATATACAGTCACATTTGGATTGGATGTCAACATGTTTAAGTTTTTTGCATTCAGCTTGCCTACTACTGTATCACGAGTTGCTTTTGCTGCTTCGTAACTTTTACCTTTATCAGCACCTACGATCATCGTTTTGGTAGGGATACATCCGATATTGATACATGTACCACCATACATAGCTGGATCTTGTTCAATTAAAGCAACTTGTTTTCCTTCTTTGCCAAATGTGGCAGCTAATGTTTTACCAGCTTTACCAAAACCGATAACGAGTAAGTCATATTGTTTCATTATTGTCTCCTCTTTTGTTAATTCACATGAATAAAAGTGTGTTATATATTTCATTGTTACTACAATATTGTCCTTATTGTATACCTATTCACTAGGAATTTCAATGTTCTATATCACAAATATTTTTTAACCTTCGTAGTTATAAATTGTATAGCCCATATACAAAACTAGCACTTTCACAAGGAAAGTGCTAGTCCATTACTGCGAATCTATAGCACCCCTAGATATGAGGTCTACTCTGCAATTCTTGCTTGTAAATATTGTTTTACAAATGTTGGCAATACGAATGCAGATTTTTGGATGCCATAGTTATAGTATTTTGTTGTAAAATCTTGGGCACGATTTGGATCCCATTCTAATGGATCGTGCGTTTTAGAACCCATCGTAAAGCAGTGCATACCTGTTGGGTACAACGGAATGAACGCTGTATATAGACGAGTAATAGGGAAATGTTTATTCACATAATAGAATACATCAGATACTAATTGCTGGTGCATCATTGGAGATTCTGTTTGTTGCACGAACAAACCATCTTCTTTTAAGGCACGATATGTATTTTTGTAGAACTCTTCTGTAAATAAACCTTCACCAGGGCCAATTGGATCAGAGCAGTCTACGATAATGACATCATAGTAATTTTCTTTCTCTGCAACGTGACCAATGCCGTCACCGATAGTGACTGTCAATTTTGGATCTTGGCGAATCATAGCGTCAGCAATAGAAGGCAAATATTGTTTTGCCAATTCCACTACTTTACCATCGATTTCTACCATGGTCACTGTTTCCACACAGCTATGGCGTACACATTCTCTAGCAACGCCACCATCACCGCCACCGATGATCAATACATGCTTAGGATTTGGATGCAAGAATAGGGGAACATGGCTCATCATTTCATGATACACAAATTCTTCCCGTTCCGACGTTTGAAACACGCCATCCAAAACAAGCATATTACCATATTCTAAACTATGAGCGACTTCGATAGTTTGAAAGTCGGACTTTCCAGAATATAAAATTTCATCTACTTCTGCGCTTAACGCAAGATGAGGGGATTGCATTTCTTTAATCCATTGTGTCATGTCTTACTCCTCACTTTGTGACTGGATGTATAAAAAGGCTCCACCCAGCAAATTATCTCGTAACCAACGGCGTAGGGAAAAGGTTCGTTCCATGCCTTCATCATAGACAACACACCGTGTATCGTCGTTGTTGACCTGCATAAATACGATAGGCACCCAATGCCATGTAGATAGCCCTTCTTCTTGTCCACGATGACGATTTAAAAATGCCACAGGACAATTCTGTTCCAGCCCACTTTGGATGAAAGACGTTACTTCCTCCACTGTATAAGGGCTTCCTTTCAGTGGAAAAATAGGCAAACGTTTCACCGTATAGGACAGATTTTGATCTTCCATATATTGTGTTACCCCTTGTTCCCACCAAGTGCTTTTATAGAGGCCACCACCATAGCGAGGGCGCACGTATTCCCATACTTGGTTCATGCGCGCCAAGGCTTGGTCTCCGTCTGCCACAGTAGCCAGGGGCAAATGACCATCCCGAAAGAGAACGTAGGAAATCACCTGTGTCGCCGTTGTAGGTCCACAGCCTGCTAACCGTTTCCATGCATCTTCGTACCATTCTTGGTCATAGCCGTAGGAAAAATTCCCATCCTTTTTTACTTGTAACCATTCTGGGTGCTCTAAGCGATAGCGTTTAATACCTGCCATTACGCTTCTACTACCTCAACAGTTTGCATGCGGTCACCTTGTTGGATTTTGTCCACTACATCCATACCTTCGATAACTTGACCGAATACAGTGTGAACGCCATCTAAATGAGGTTGTGGTTCGTATACGATAAAGAATTGGCTGCCCCCTGTGTTAGGTCCACGATGTGCCATGGATAAAGCACCACGAACATGTTTGTGTGGATTCCCTTTTGTTTCGCATGGAATTGTGTAACCAGGGCCACCTACACCAGTACCCATTGGGCAACCACCTTGTGCCACGAAACCAGGAATGACACGATGGAATTTCAAAGTATCGTAGAAACCTTCTTTAATCAACTTTTCAAAGTTAGCTACTGTGCCAGGAGCTTCGTTTTCAAATAATTCGATAACAATGTCACCGTATTCCATATGAATAATTGCTTTTTTCATTATTCTACCTCCAAAAAAGTTCTAATCACATGACCCGCTAAATGCAATCCTGCTACAGACGGAACGAATCCACAAGAACCAGGACTTCTCGAATCATCATCTCGATTCGGTGTCATCGGTTGTTCTGTAGAGAATAATACCGCTTGCTTTTTAATGCCACGGCGACGCAATTCTTTGCGCATCACTTTCGCCAATGGACATGTATGGGTCTTACTAATATCTGTAATCTTCAATTGATCCGGCCACATTTTATTGCCTGTGCCCATAGAAGATATACATGGTATATGACTATTATAACACGTTTCGATGATGGATAGTTTAGCACTTACCATATCGATGGCATCAATCACAAAATCTGGGGCTATATCCGTGATGAAAGTAGGGTGACTTTCACCGGTATAGACCATATCATAGGCCTCAATATGCAAATTAGGATTGATGGATAAAGCTCTCTCCTTCGCCACTTCTACTTTGCGCTGACCTACCGTACTAGGCAAGGCAATGAGCTGACGATTGATGTTACTCACCGTCACTTGGTCACCATCGACGATGACAATATGACCCACGCCAGAACGAACCAACGCTTCTAGGGCAAAGGAACCTACGCCACCACATCCAAAGAGAAGAACTTTCTTACCTTCCAAGGTTTTAATTTTCTCTTCCCCTACTAACCATTGCAGGCGCGTCAACATATGTTCCATCTTAATAGGCCCCTGATGGGATAATTTCTGTCCAATATCCATCTGGATCTCCAATGAAATAGATACCCATCGCTTCATTTTCGTAGACTACACAATCCATACCTTTATGTTTTGCCAAGGCACCTTCGTAATCATCTACATAAAACGCCAAATGGAATTCATTATCCCCTAAATTATAAGGGCGATCCCAATCGCGCAACCATGTTAACTCCAAGCGATGTGGATTGGTGCCATCTCCTAAATAGACGATTTTGAAGGAACCATCTTCGCCATCAATATGGCCTACTTCTACTAAACCTAATGCATCTTTGTAGAAGGCTAAGCTTTTATCTAAATCTTTCACATTAATATTATTGTGAGCAAAGCTAAATTTCATACTTCCTCCTTAATTCCTAGTAATTAACAGTATTATTCTATCATAGGTGCTACGGGAATACAATCATGGCACCTGAAAGTATGCCTCACTTCCACCATCTGTTTTTGTCACTACCAAATGGGCTCCAATTTGTTGTTGCAATTCTGGCACGTGGGAAATAATCCCCACCAATCTGCCTTGGGATTGCAGTGCCACCAATGTTTCCATCGCTACATCAAGGGTATCTGGATCCAATGTACCAAAGCCTTCATCGATGAACATCGTATCTAAATGGATACCGCCTGCATAGGACTGGATCACATCCGCCAAGCCCATGGCAAGTCCTAAGGATGCCAAGAAGGTTTCCCCTCCGGACAATGTATTGGCAGGGCGGCTCGCCCCCGTATAGGCATCAAAGACAGCAATGTCCAAGCCTCGTGCACCACGGCCACCTTCTTCTAAAGACCGTTCCAACCGATAGCGACCACGGCTCATATCATGAAGTCGTAAATTTGCCGCACTTAGCACTTCTTCTAGAATAGCGCCTAGTACATACCGTTCAAAGCTGATGCCTTTCATCCCCGAATCGCCACCATTTGCCAAATCTGCTAATCCAAAAATAAAGGCTCGTCGATCGGACAACTCTTTCGTGGCCGCTTCTAAGTTGGAAATTTCTTGGATCGTCTTTTCCTTGGCTGTCACTTGCGATTTCAAGGTGCCAATAGCTTCCCCTAGCTCTTTCAATTCTTGTTGTAATGCATCTAACGACTCTTTAGAGATTTTCTCCGGGCCTACCGTATAGGCTGATAAGTCCTGTTGCACTCCTTCTAAGAGAGATGTCAATCGCAACGATTCATTCTGGTAGGCATTAAAGGTATCTTTCCAAGTTGGCAACTGATCAAACGCACTCGATTGCTCCTGGAAGGTACTCATGGTAAGAGATTCCTCTTGCAATACCTGTTCCATCTCCTGACCCATGGTCTCTATATCCTGGTTTATGCGATTCTGTTGCTCGTTGAGGGCTCCTAGCTCTGCTGTGAGGGCCGTCTTTTTCTCCTGACACTTTTGTCGCCCTTCGTCCACCGCTTTACGGTCCGCTTCATAGCGTTTCAAGGACTCTCCTATCCCTTTCACCTCTGTCATATACGACTCCACTGTGAAAGGAGCAATGCTCGTTTCAATGCGGCTCATTTCTGCTTGTACGTGTTGCACTTCCTGTTGTAATGACTCTAACTGTCCCTCTAGAGCTGTGATGTCTAACTGTTTGCTGTGAAAGTCAGTATCCAATGTTTGAATGGTTTCTTGCAACTTTTCTAGGCTTTCTGTTAGCTCTAGTTTTCTAGTCTCTGCGTTGCCCAACTCTTCCTGTATGTCTCTGAAGGTTTGGTCTATGGCTACTTCATCCACATTTGCATGCCACCAATCCAGTCGTTCAGACACCGTTTCTACATCTATCGCTTGTACGCCAATATCCAAGATAGAACCAAGCTGCAATATAGACTCTCTTTGAACTCCTCCTGTGACCCTTGGATAGGCCTTACCGAGTCGATGCCATTCATCCCTATAACCTGCCACTTCTTCTTCGCTGTGGGCTACCTTTGTCTCTATCGTTGCCACCTGTTTTTGACTAGCTTGGAATTCCTCACGAAGTCGATCCACCATATCTCGTACAATTTCTTCCGATGGAGCTTTTGCCAACTGCGGATGGTCCAAAGAACCACATACTGGGCAAGGCGATTGTTCTTCTAAGTGCAAGCTCACTTCATAGGCTTGGTGTTGTCGCAACAATTGCTCATTATGATGAAAGAGTCCTTCACGAGTCGTGCAAATCTGACGCTCTTGATCCAACTGCTGACGATACAGCATCAGTTTTTCCCATGCAGTTTGGAGTTTCCCTACCACTCCCTGTAGAGCGTCCCACCAACTCCGTAATTCATTAGTACATACAATTTCCTCGCTTACCGCAACATAGCTTTGTAGCTCACGGTTCATCTCCGCCAAGGTATGACGTTTTCCTTCCAAGTCCGTACGACTCGCTACGATATTCTGTTCTAAGGTCTTGTGTAGTTCCCTCTGCTGCACAACATTCTCTTCCAATGCAGTCCGCTTTTCTAGGAGCTCACCATATCGCGTAACATCTTGTTGTAGCGCCTGTAATTGGTGGTATTGCTCTTGCTGTTTTGCATAGGCATCTTCTTGGGCCAGCAACTGTTGGAACTGAGCATCCCAGTCTTGCAACGTTGCCTCCACAGATTCCAAGGACTTGTTCAAGGTGTCTAACTGGTCTCTATTCTGTGTGATAGTTTCCTGTAATTTCTCATATTCCTTCATGCGGATACGAACTTCTTGCAACCGTTCCCAGCGGCTAATAGTATCTCCTAGAGCAAGATGCGCCGCTTCCCCCTCTTGGTGGGTACGCAAGGCTTGACTGTATTGGTCTTTACGAGATACCAAATTCACATAGGTTTCATACTTAGTATACGCTGTTTGTAAGGCCTCGCATTGTGCCTGTTTCTCTTTGCGTTCCCCTTCTCGAGTAGCTAATACTGCACGTTCCTCTTTCACCAATGCCACTAAGCCCTGCAAAGTATCCACTGTATAGGTATCTAGTAAGAACTCCACCTTTTGTAATGTATCTTGAATCCCTACGGTGGCTTTTGCCAGTTCTTCTTTCAGTAGATCTTGCATCCGTTTATACATAGAGGTTTTAAAAATTGTATGCAATAATACTTCCCGCTCTGATGTAGGCGCCACTAACAGTTTTCTAAAATCACCTTGCGGTAATAGAACCACCTGCAAGAATTGATCCACCCGAAACCCAATAATCTGTTGTACATAGTCACGAATTTCTTGCGCTTTCGTAGTGAGCAACTTCCATTCTTCATCTATCCATTGGCTGATAGCGGCCGTTGCTAATACAGTTCTTGTGCCGGTGCCACGCTTTTTCTGCAATTCCTGTTTCGGTGTCCGTTCCATCTGATACCGATGGTCCCCCACCTGAAATTCAAACACCACCACTGTAGGTGTAGTAGCATCTGCATAATCACTGCGCATATCGGTACCATCACGAAGACCACCGCTAGTTCGACCATACAGAGCATACACAATGGCATCTAACACACTTGTTTTCCCAGCCCCCGTAGGGCCCGTGATTAAAAACATAGATTGATTGGCCAGCACTGAAAAATCAAGAATCACTTCCTTAGGGTACGGCCCAAAGGCTGTCATTTCTAATCGTAAGGGTCTCATATTTCATCCTCCCTTAATACGCGTTGCCACAAACCTTCCATATACACTAATTCTTCCTGTGAAAGTTCTTCATTCCGAGCTTCCTTGGTAAATTGGGCAAACAACTCTCGTTCATTTAATTCCTTGAAGCGCTTCGCCCCTGTTGTATCACGAACGACTTCCATACGGCCCACCAACTCTAAGCGCATACAGCAGGGAAATACTTTCCGCAAACGGCGCATTCCATCCACCACCGGTGCCGTATCGAGCAAGCGCACTTCTACATAATCATTATGATGCTGGGAATGGAGACTTTCATCAGTCAACAGATCATCAAAATAACCAGTAAGACTTACAAATTGACGGCGCCCTACAATAGGAATCTCGCTGATGGTAGTAGCCCCTTTGCTATCCATATCTACGATGGTGAAACTTTTACTATACCCCACCTCGTCAAAGGAATAGGTCAGCAAGGATCCGCTATAGCGAATATGGTCCGCCCCAATTCGTTGTGGTTTGTGCAAATGGCCTAATGCCGTATAGTGAAAGCCCTTGAACACAGTGGTCGGCACTTGCCCTGAACCACCCACTAGTAGAGGTCGTTCCGATTCACTTTCAGCACCACCTGCCACAAAGGCATGGGCCATACAAAGACTTCGATGATTTTTAGAGCGATGTGTCGCATAAGATGACCACTGTTCATAGACATCCGCGATTGTCTGGTTGGTTTCGCCCTCAATGCCCACTCTATCTAGCTCTATATCGATATCACGCACTTCTCCATAAGGTAGCGCCCATACATCAAGTTGACCATAGGCGTCTTGAAACGTAATTGGTTCCATTCCTTGATGAGGATGACCTAACAAGTGGATACCATGTGTCTCCCAAGCACTGCGACCCATGGCTAGTCGTGGTCCACTGTCGTGATTGCCTGAAATCGCTACTATTGGGATTTTCTCTGTAAACGCCAATCGATGGAGCACGGAATCCCATAGCTCAATGGCTTCGATGGGCGGCACGGAGCGGTCGAATACATCCCCACTGAGGACCACTAGATCTATGTGTTCCTCTTTCAACAAAGGAAAGAATTGATGTTCCAACACATGGGCTTGATCCGTTGTTAAATGTTCGTTGTAAAATAATCGTCCTAAATGCCAGTCTGCTGTATGTAGTATGCGCATACTTACACCTCGTTTGCGTAAATCTCCCGTAAGATAGCAATTTCCTTCGCGTATCCATCTAGCTCATTGGGCGTTTCCAAATAGAATGGTAAATGACGTAATTTCGGATGGGTAATGAAATTAGCAATGGCCTCAATGCCAATGTGTCCTTCTCCAATTTTTTCATGCCGATCTTTGTGGGCTCCTCTAGGATTTTTAGAGTCGTTCAAATGTACGGCATGGATTCTATCCAAACCCACAAAATGATCAAACTCTTCCAAAACGCCATCTAAATTTTCAATAATATCGTAACCACCTTCGTGGATATGGCACGTATCTACACAAACGCCAATGTATTCTTTGTGTTTCACTCCGTCAATGATGCGTGCTAGTTCTTCAAAATTGCGACCCACTTCTGTCCCTTTACCAGCCATGGCTTCTAATAACACTGTGGTTTTCATGCCAGGGAAGATTACTTCATTCAACATATCCACAATGTATTCGATGCCTTGATCCACACCTTGTTTTACATGGCTACCAGGGTGAAAGTTATATAAATGGCCTGGCAAATATTCCAAGCGCTCCAAATCTTCTCGCATAGAGTTCTTCGCAAACTCACGCAAGCTTGGATCCGCCGCGCAAGCATTCAATGTGTACGGTGCATGGCCTAGGAGTTTCCCAAATTGATGTTCTTTCAAAAACGCATCCAAGGCTTTCATATCTGCTTCGTCAAAAGCACGAGCTTTGCCACCACGGGGATTTCTCGTAAAGTATTGGAATGTGTTGGCTCCAATAGAGAGAGCCTCTTTTCCCATATGTAAATAACCTTTGCTGATGGGCAAATGACATCCGATTGTTAATTGACTCATGTATAACTCCTTCTCTTACTGATTCACTATCTTACTTATAAGTATATCATGGTATGACTATGTCGTTACAGACATA
>CAUUJQ010000022.1:0-10677 GCA_963545445.1 uncultured Veillonella sp.
ATATTGTCATGAAAGTATAGCGATTTCCTTGTAAAATCCTAGAATAAAGTATATAATAGACTGTCGTAGTACGATTTGTACAAATGTTAGGAATATCCTACTTAAGTAGATAAAGGAGTATAGAATGATTCGTGAAAATCTTCGCAATGTGGCGATTATCGCCCACGTTGACCATGGTAAAACAACATTGGTAGACGCATTGCTTAAACAAAGCCATATTTTCCGTGATAATGAAAAAGTTGCTGAACGTGTAATGGACTCTAACGACTTAGAACGTGAAAGAGGGATTACGATCCTGTCCAAAAACACAGCCGTTATGCATAACGATGTAAAAATCAACATCGTGGACACACCGGGCCATGCTGACTTCGGTGGTGAAGTAGAACGTGTATTGAACATGGTTGACGGCGTATTGTTATTGGTTGACTCTTTCGAAGGCCCAATGCCACAAACGAAATACGTATTGCGCAAAGCTTTGGAACAAGGTTTGAAACCAATCGTGGTGATCAATAAAATTGATCGCCCAGACCAACGTGTTCACGAAGTAGAAGACGAAGTATTAGAACTGTTCATGGAGCTTGAAGCAGACGATGATCAATTGGACTTCCCAGTGATATACGCATCTGCTCGTGATGGTATTGCAAAAGCCTCCATGGAAGATGATTCCACAGATATGACGGCCCTATTCGATGTGTTGATCAAAGAAATTCCAGCTCCACAAGGCGATATCGATGGTCCATTGCAATTCATGGTAACCACACTTGACTATGATGATTTTGTAGGTAAAATCGCAGTAGGGCGTATCGTTCGTGGCCGTATGAAAACAAATCAACAAGTAGTGTTGATGAACGGTGAAAGTACTCGTAAAGGCAAAATCGGTCGTGTATACACATACAACGGTTTGAACCGTGTAGAAACTGATGAAGCAGGCATGGGTGACATCATCGCTTTCGTAGGTATTGATGATATCAACATCGGTGAAACAGTAGCGGATGCAGAAAACCCAGAAGCACTACCAACAATCTCCATTGATGAGCCAACATTGTCCATGATGTTCTCCGTAAATAACTCTCCATTTGCAGGTCGTGAAGGTGATTATGTAACAAGTCGTCATTTACGTGACCGTTTGTTCAAAGAGGTAGAAACTAACGTATCCATGCGCGTAGAAGAAACAGACTCTCCGGACTCTTTCAAAGTATCTGGCCGTGGCGAATTGCACTTGGCAGTATTGATCGAAACTATGCGTCGTGAAGGTTACGAGTTACAAGTAGGTAAACCTCGCGTAATTTTTAAAGATATTAATGGTCAAAAATGTGAGCCATTGGAGCACTTAACTATCGACGTGCCACAAGAATTTATGGGCGCCGTAATGGAAAACTTGGGTGTTCGTAAAGCGGAATTAATCAACATGGTAGAATTAGCTGGCTACTTACGTATGGAATTCGTAGTACCTGCTCGTGGTTTGATTGGTTTCCGTGCACAATTCTTAACAGCTACAAAAGGTAATGGTATCATGAACCATGTATTCCATGGCTATGCACCATACAAAGGGGATATTCCAGGCCGTACGCGCGGTGCCTTGGTAGCCTTCGAAGACGGTGAAACTACACCATATGGTTTGAACTCTGTACAAGACCGTGGTACTTTATTCTTGGGTGCTAACGTGCCAGTATATACAGGCCAAGTTATCGGTGAAAATGCTCGTGAAAACGACATGGACGTAAACCCTAACAAAAAGAAACATGTTACTAACATGCGTTCTAGCTCCTCTGATGAGGCAGTACGTTTAACACCTCCACGTATCTTCAGCTTGGAACAAGCCTTAGAGTGGATCAACGATGACGAATTGGTAGAAGTAACACCAGAAAACATCCGTATGCGTAAAGCCATCTTGGATCGTTCCGCTCGTGCGAAAGCAGCAAAAGCTGGTAAATAATTACATATGCATATGGAGTAATTCCGCTGAAAGACTTGCCCTCTATCTCTCAAAATAGAGAAACTGGGCATGGAAAGTATAAGTATGAATATAAAGACCATGTATCTGAGATGCAGCAGATAAAAGAAAAATGAAACAAGGCTGGAGTTTGTAAGGTAATTGTGATATACTGTAGCTAGATAAAGAGTAAATGCAGATATATTCTGTATGGTCAAAAAAGCGAACCCCCTAAGGAGTCCAAGACCTTAGGGGGTTCTTGCATTATTACACTAATGCTAGAGTGAGGTTAGTTGCCTAATTATTCCCTATCTAACCATTTGCAAATATAGTAAGCTACTACACTTGCCAAAATAGAGAGAATAAAAGAGTAAATGCATTCCATATAGTCACCCCCTTTCCGTTGCAGATTGGGGTAGGCAACGGTTTTATTATAGCAGATTTTTTTCATAAAATATATAAAAAGCACAGAGGACAAATTCTGTGCTTTTTGTTATGCATCGATATTTTGTTGTATTTTATAGTGGTGAAAGCCTATAATAGGTATATGACTAACTTAGTATTAATGGTACAGGAACTACAGGAGATAGAATGAAAGAACTTCGCACATTGCCAGATGGTAGCATTACTTACGAATTGCATAGAAAACGAGTGAAGAACCTGAATCTTCGTGTCACAGCTAGCGGTGTAGTTCGAGTGTCTGCCTCTCCTCGTGTGTCCCTAAGAATGATTGAAGAGTTTATCGGTCGTCATCGAGCTTTCATAGAAAAAGCGCTACAAAACCGAAAGGACAAAGGTGGACATCCTATGGTACCTGAGTTAGATACAGACATCATGGTGATGGGGCACATGTATCGAGTAGTGCTAGAGAAACCACATACGGTATCGACCTATTTGGAAACATTATCGCAGGATAGTCCACTGCGGGACAGTGTATTGAGGGGCAAACTGTTCAAAGACGAGCCATTACAAGGCTGTTCTTTAAACGGGGCAACATCACGAGGCAGTCTATTGCGGGGTACATCATCTGCCTATGCAGTGACAGTCGCAAATGATACATTGCTCGTACGATATCCAAGTGACCACGAGACCATAGATGCTAGCAAAGTAGAACGGATGTGGCTTAATTTTTGGAAAACCCTAGGTCAGGGCTTCATGGAAACACTAGCACAACAAGTGCATGGGGAATTTCAACGAGCGGGATATACAGTGCCGACACCGACTGTGCGCTTGCGGTATATGACGAGTCGTTGGGGCTCTTGTATGCCTGTAAAAGAAGTTATCACCATGAATACACGATTACTCTTAGGCCCTACAGAGTTTGCGCACTACGTGATGGTTCATGAATTTGCCCATTTTATCGAGGCGAATCATTCATCACGCTTTTACAAGGTTATGAGTAATGTGTTGCCGAATTGGCAACAGGTGAAAGGGGAAATGAAGGCATATTATAAATAAGAACGCCCAATCTATGGTATAATAAAAGGAATGAAAACATATGGTGTTACGTTAGTAAGGAGGGCCCATGAGACCATTTGTACATCTGCATAGTCATAGTGAATATAGCCTCATTGATGGCATTAGTCGATTGCCACAAATGGTGAGTCGTGCGAAGGAGCTCAACATGCCGGCGCTGGCTTTAACGGACCATGGGAATATGTACGGGGCTATTTATTTTTATAAAGAAGCCATAGCGCAAGGAATCAAACCTATTTTGGGATGTGAAGTGTATGTCACCGAAGGGAGTCGTTTCGACCGACCTGAGGGCAAGACCTATGAGCGATTAAAGCATTTGATTCTCTTGGCGGAGACCATGGAAGGGTACGAAAACATTGTCAAAATCGTGTCCAAGTCTTCTACGGAAGGGTTCTACCGTAAACCTCGTGCGGATCGAGAGTTACTGTCTACGTATAATAAAGGAATCATTGCTCTCAGCGCTTGTATTGCTGGAGAAATCCCGCAATTGATCTTGCAGGACAACATTGAGGGTGCCCATCGTGCTTTGGAATGGTATTTGGAGACCTATGGAAAGGATAACTTTTTCTTAGAAATTCAGAATCATGGAGACCCAAAGGAATTGCGCGTCCAAGATGTGCTAGTGGACATGGCAGATCAATATGGAGTAGGCCTTGTCTGCTCGAATGACTTTCACTATGTCTATGCCGATGATGCAGAGGCCCATGATATTAAGGTGTGCATTGCCACCGGGGCTAAGCGAAGTGATTTGGACCGCATGAAATTTTTCAGTAATGAGTTTTACATGAAAAGTGGCGATGAAATGGAAATGCTCTTTGGGCATATTCCAGAGGCCTTGGATAATACCTTGAAAATTGCTGAACGATGCCATGTGGAGTTCAATTTTGATGCGCACCATTTACCAAAATTTGATGTACCGGAAGGGGAAACGGCACATTCTTATTTGCGTAAAGTCTGCGAGTCCTATATTCCTCAATTTTATCCAGAAGTAACGCCGGTATTGCAAGAACGACTAGATTATGAGCTAGGCGTTATTAGTCGCATGGGCTTTGAAGATTACTTCCTCATCGTTTGGGACTATGTCAAATATGCCCGTGAACATGGTGTCTTAGTGGGGCCGGGCCGTGGTAGTGCGGCAGGGTCTGTAGTGGCATACTTGCTAGGGATTACTGGTCTGGATCCAATTAAATACAACTTGCTCTTCGAACGGTTCTTGAACCCAGAGCGGGTGAGCATGCCCGATATCGATATCGACTTCTGCTATGAAACACGGAATAAGGTTATCGACTATGTGACGGAGAAATATGGCCAAGAGCGAGTGGCACAGATCATTACCTTCGGTACGGAAGCGGCTCGTGCCGTTATTCGTGACGTAGGCCGAGTGCTAGATATGCCATTGCCCGATGTGAATCGCTTGGCTAAGATGATTCCTAACGAACTGGGCATCACCTTGAAAAAGGCATTAGAGGTGAAAGAACTCAAAGACTTGTACGATACGGATGAAGAGGTGAAAGAATTATTCGACCTCTGTTTGCGTCTCGAGGGCATCGCCCGTAACTCCTCTACCCATGCGGCAGGGGTCGTAATTTCTGCGGCGCCTCTCGATGAATATGTGCCGGTGCAAAATTCCAATGAAGAGGGATTTGTCACGCAATATGATAAAGATAATATCGAAGAATTAGGCCTATTAAAGATGGACTTCTTAGGACTTCGTACCTTAACGGTGATGGGTGAAGCATTGCGTCTGATTAAAGAAAATCACGGCATTGAACTCGATTTAGATGCCATACCATTAGATGATCAGGCCTCTTGTGAACTCTTGTGTCGTGGTGAAACGGCAGGGGTCTTCCAGTTAGAGTCGGAAGGGATTACAAAACTTGTCATGGATTTGAAACCAGAACATTTTGAAGACTTAATTCCGTTAGTGGCCCTTTATCGTCCGGGACCATTGGGTTCGGGCATGGTAGAAGATTTTATCAAGCGCCGTCATAAAGAAAAAGAAGTAACCTATTTGCATCCTATCTTAGAGCCTATTCTGGAGGATACTTTTGGGGTTATTTTATACCAAGAACAAGTTATGCAGATTGCCTCTGCTATGGGTGGATTCTCTTTGGGACAAGCGGACTTGATGCGCCGTGCCATGGGTAAGAAAAAGGAATCCGTACTGAAAGCACAGCGAGATTCCTTTGTGTCCGGTTCTGTGAACAATGGTATCGATGAAAAATTAGCCAATGAAGTATTCGACCTCTTGCTATACTTCGCCGGCTATGGATTCAATAAATCTCACTCTGCAGCCTATGCATATATTGCGTATCAAACAGCGTACTTGAAAGCTCATTATTTCCCAGAATTTATGGCGGCTACCATGACTAGCTTTATGGGCAATATGGATAAAATGACGAACTATATTAACGTATGCAAAGCGAAACAAGTGGATGTATTGGGGCCAGATATCAATCATTCGGAGCGCATGTTTACCGTACAAGATGGACAGATTCGCTTTGGATTGGGCGGTATCAAGCATGTAGGGGATAATGCCATCGAGGAATTGTTGGTAGAGCGGAGACGAAATGGACAATTTACATCTATTGTCGATTTTTGTGAGCGCATTTCTTATCGCGTGGTGAATAAACGATTATTAGAAAGTTTAATTCGCTGCGGGGCGATGGATTCTTTCAAAGAAAATCGCAACCAATTGTTGCAGATTTATGAACAAGCCCAAGGTATTGGAGCAAAAGGGCAAAAAAGTAGTGCCCTAGGGGCGGTGAGCTTGTTTGCAGATGTGGAAGAGATGGAAACCATCCATGTGCCAGACCTGCCAGATTTATCGAAAGAATTAAAACTGAAAGATGAGAAGGAATACACAGGCTTTTACATCACAGGTCACCCTCTCGATGCGTATCGGGAAGAACTACAAGACGCCTTTGCCTTAGGAAGACTCAGTGAAAACCCTGAATCCTTTGATGGCAAAGCGGTGACCGTAGGTGGATTGATCGTTGACAAGGTGGACAGAATTACAAAGGCTCGTCAAGAGAAAATGTGTACCTTAACATTGGAAGATTTTACAGGCACTGTGAATGTTGTGGTATTCCCGCAGACGTATCAGATGGCGCATATGCTGTTGCAACGAGATGGGGTGGTAGCCATCGACGGGCGCATTGATGCGGATGAAAAGGGTGTACAGCTCATCGCGAGTAGCGTGAAACCGCTAAAAGTAGACTACGATCAAGTACGACAAATTCGGATTCGCATTGCCCCTCGCTATGATACGCCAGAGGCGAGTCAACAGTTGCAAACCCTATTGAAAGAGTTACCAGGACAGACACCAGTGGTGTTACTGTTGGAAAAACAGAAACGGACCTTAACGGTGAATCCAAGTTTTTATTTCACCCCTTCGAAAGAGTCGATTGGGCGTATTCAAGCCTTATTGGGTGCGAATGCAGTAGAGTTACTATAAGGAGATAGAAATGGACAAGAAAACAAAGATTGTTTGTACCATGGGACCAAGTACAGATACCTTAGAAATGGTAGAGTCCTTGTTGCGTGCTGGTATGAATGTAGCACGATTTAATTTCTCCCATGGCACCCATGAGGAACAGGCGAAACGCATGGAATTAGTGCGATTAGCCTCAGATAGAACGGGCATTCCAGTAGCGTTGATGCTAGATACAAAGGGCCCAGAAATTCGCCTTGGATTATTCAAAGACGGTAAAGTATGTTTGGAAGAAGGACAAGCTTTCACATTGACTACGAGAGAAGTGGAAGGAACGAAGGAGATTTGTTCTGTGAACCATGCAGGTCTGCCAGAGGATGTGAAAGAGGCGAAACAAATCTTGTTATCCGACGGACTTGTGACATTGCGCATCGATTCCATCGAAGGGACTGAGATTCATACGACGGTGATGAACACGGGGATGATGAGTAACCGCAAACGCGTGGCTGTACCAGGCGTATCCTTGTCCTTGCCACCGGTGTCTGAACAAGATGAAAAAGACTTACTCTTCGGTTGTGAAATGGGTGTGGACTATGTGGCGGCATCTTTCATGCAGCGTGCTAGCGATGTAGTGGCTATTCGCCGCATTCTAGAATCTCAAGGGGCAGATATTCGCATCATTTCCAAAATTGAAAATGAAGAAGGCCTTAATAATCTAGATGAAATTTTAGAAGTCTCTGATGGATTGATGGTAGCTCGTGGTGATTTGGGTGTAGAAATTCCAGCAGAAGAAGTGCCGGTATTACAAAAAATGATGATTCAAAAATGTAATGCGGCGTCCAAACCGGTTATTACAGCTACACAAATGTTAGAGTCCATGGTGTCCAACCCAAGACCAACACGGGCGGAAGCTAGTGACGTAGCGAATGCTATTTTAGACGGCACTGATGCAGTGATGTTGTCTGGAGAAACAGCAGGCGGTGACTACCCTCTGGAAGCGGTGAGCACTATGGCGCGCATTGCGAAGGTGACAGAAACATCAGATCTGTATGTGAATAGCAATCATACGGTGCCATTAGAAGAGGCAAAAACAACGGATGCCATCTGCTCTGCTACGGTGGAAGTAGGTCGCTCCTTGGCAGCTGGTGCTATCATTACTTGCACAGAGTCGGGCATCACAGCTATGAGCATCTCTCGCCATCGTCCGAACTGTCCTATCATTGCGGTGACACCACATGAACGGGCATTGCGCCGTATGCAGTTGTACTGGGGCGTGACAGCGATCCAAGGTCCATCCCACTCCAACTCGGATGAAATGGTACATTGTGCTATGAGTGCTGCCTTAGGGGAAGGATTGATTCAATCTGGTGATCTAGTTGTTGTGACCGCTGGTGTGCCATCTGGCTTATCGGGAACGACCAATATGATTCGTGTCCACGTGACTGGCAATGTATTGATTAAAGGCCGTGGCGTAGGTAAAATGTCTGTTACAGGCCCGATTCATCACGGGGATTCACCAGAACCAATGGCAGATGGCAGCATCTTGGTGGTGCGTGATTTAGAACCAGAATACATGGAATTAGCGAAACGAGCAGGAGCCATTGTGACGGCGGAAGAAGGATACACATCGACGGCGGCTATCGCAGGTATCCAATTTGGTATTCCTGTCATCTTAGGGGCTCATAATCAATCGAAATTAACGAATGGTCAAGTGGTGACCGTCGATGGTATTCGTGGTAATGTATATGAAGGTATTGCAAACGCAAGATAGGAGGTACTTATGGAATATCGTGTTCCTACACAAGCAGATGCAGTGGTGGTAGAAGAAATTGTGAGCCGCAAACTGCGCAATTCAATGCTTTGGATGGTATGGGGCTTATTGACTACAGCCATCATTGGTTTTTTGGTGTTGTCGAACTCGAGTTGGATGCGCTTTGCCCATTCCAACTTTAATATCATTTTATTAGCCGAAGTGGCGGTGGTGTTTTTATTTTCCTTCCGTCAATATACGGCGTCAAACACCTTTTTGAAAGCAATGTTTTTCCTGTACTCCATCATGAATGGATTGACCTTGACGGCCATCGCCTTACACTATTCCTTTGAGGTAGTTGTGTATGCCTTAACGGGGGCTGTGGCGGTATTCGGTAGCTTTGCCTTTTTAGGGGTTGTGGTAAAAAAAGATTTGTCTGGACTAGGCACATTCCTCATGGGAGCCGTGATTGCCTTGGTGATTGCTAGCTTAGTGATGTTGTTCTTTGGGGCTAGTGATTTCAGTCTATTGATATACAGCTACATTTCTGTAGGGATTTTTTCCTTATTCACAATGTATGATGTGTATCGCATTAAACGAACTATTATGGAAGTGGCTTACGAAGATGAAAGCGTCCTAGAACGAGTTGAGTTGATTGGGGCCTTAGGATTATACCTAGACTTCATCAACATTTTCATCAACTTACTTCGTATTTTCAGTCGCCGCTAAGTTATGATATACTACTAGTGTAGGGGGAGCGATAGGGCTCCCCCTTTACTATGTGAAAGAAGAAACCGTTTTACAGAAATAGAACGTAAGGAGGGATACTATGGAAGCCAAAGAATGGGAAACCTTTGTCACAGTGGTAGAAGAAGGAAATATAACGAAAGCAGCAGAAAAGCTGTTTCTTTCACAGCCAGCGCTGAGCTATCGGTTAAAACAAGTGGAAGACATCCTAGGGCGACCACTGCTCATCCGCACCAACGATGGCATAGCTTTGACAGCAGAAGGGGAATTATATTATGACTATTGTCGTCGTATGATTCGATCTAGAGAAGAATTGCGACAAAACATTGGCAGAGTGACTGGTAAGATTCAAGGAACTCTAAAAATTGCAGCGTCCATCAATTTCGCGGACTATGAGCTGCCGCATTTACTCAATAATTTTACAAAACAGTATCCTAAGATTCGCATCGAAGTGAAAACGGGTTATAGTTCCCATGTGAATAAAATGTTTAATTCTGGAGAAGTGATGTTAGCCTTTGCCCGTGGGGAGTACAATCATGTGGCGAATGGAATTTGTCTATTTGATGAGCCCTATTGCCTTGTTTACAAACATCCTGTAGAGTACAAGGAACTGCGAGACATTCCGATGATTAACTATCGCACCGATGGATCCATTGCGACAGTGGTGGAAAATTGGAAGAAGGAACATAGTGTAGGCGATGTGAGACCGGCCATGGAACTAGATTCCATGGTGACATGCCGACATTTTGTACGAGAAGGGCTAGGCTGGGCGATTTTGCCGTACTTGGGGCTGGGTAGCTGTAGAGAGCACGGTATCTATGTAGAACCGTTGCGCATGAAGGATGGGCGCCCTCTGGTGCGCTCCACCTATTTGTTCCACGATGAAGTGAGCACAAAATTGATTGCCGTAAAAACATTTATTGAATATGTTACAGAGTATTACGAAAATCATCCTATCGTGACATTGCCAGGGTATACTGCGTAGTTTCTACTAAGGATTAAATTTGATTAGTTTAGAATATTATTAACGTTCTGTTAATGTATATGAAAGTAGCAATCATGAACTATATCTATCATGAAAATAGGAGCAATTTAGTAGGAATAAGAGAAAAATGGCATAACAATGAAGTTTAGCATGCATTACTAAAATGCATGCTTTCATGTTTTTTGCAGAAAATAAATTTTTTATAAACCATATAAAGGATTTTTATTTTTACCTTCTGAAACGATTGGATATAATGGGAGCGTAGAAAGACCTAGACATTTGCACGTTCTAGTATTCTAGTAAGTGGTGAACCGCCCTTATATATATACTTATTGATATAGCAAGTTTCACGT